>JAKLHG010000199.1 GCA_022710255.1 Candidatus Hydrogenedentota bacterium | reverse complement strand
CCGCCCTTTAGGATCCAGGCCGTTGGTGGGTTCATCCAGAAAGAGCAGTTGCGGATCATGCACCAGGGCCTGGGCCAGTTTGATGCGCTGCCGCATGCCGGTGGAATAGGTTTCCATGTTGCGGTAGCGGCTGTCCCCGAGTTTGACGTAGTTGAGCACCTCGTGGGCGCGCTCCAGGGCGTCCACCCGGCTCATGCCGAAAATGCGCCCGCAATAGGTCAGGAACGACACGGCGCTCACCTTGGGGCTCGAAATTTCGCGCTCGGGCATATACCCGAGCCGCTGCCGTATGGCGATGGCATCGCGGGGCATGCTGTGCTCGAAAATGCGTATGCTTCCGGCTTCCGTCCGCACGAAGCCCAGCAGTGCTTTGAGCAGGGTACTTTTCCCCGCGCCGTTGGGGCCGAGCAGCCCGGTCGCGCCGCGGCCGAACTCCAGGGTGACCCCGTCCAGCGCGCGGGTCTGCTGATACGACACGCACAGGTCTTTCAATTCAATTACAGTTGTCAAAAGTATTCATCCGCCTGCCCCGCTGTTCCGGAGCCGGTTTATTGCGATGCCGCTCAAAAGGCGACATTCAGTACCAGGGGCAGCACTTCGCCCTGTTCCACCTGTATGAACTCACTGTGGACATACCGTACTTCGAGCGGATTGGCGACGCCCAGTTCAAAATAGTAGATGTCCACTTGCCATTCACCAGGCATGACATCTTCCATGATGAAGGTGCCGCCGGGGTCGATGCCCACGCTCTGGCCCATCAGGCGGGTGACGTCTACCGTCTCGCCCAGGGGCGCCAGCATGAATCCCGGCCGCTGCAATACGGCGCGGCCGCCCAGCATGTTCGCCGGGCCGGGCACACACTGCCCTTCGATGCGCGCCCCTTCCTGCGTGCCGAAGTCATAGCGGGTAACCACGCCTTCTTCAACGGTAAGTTGCACGCCCCGGGCGTCATAAATGCTGGACAGGTCGCCCGTGCTGATATCAGTCACCATGGCCTGGTACACGCCGGAGGACAGGCCGTCCAGGTAATAATAGCCGCTTTCATCAGCGGTGGCGTTCTGGGTGATGCCGTTGCCGACCACCAGCAGCATGGCACCGGGCACCGCCTGGCCATCGCTGTAGACATAGCCTTCGATGCCGCCGCCGGACCCGAAGCGTATACGCACATTCTCCTGCCGGTCCGCCTCCTCCAGAGCAATGAGCTCGCTCTGGGCGGTGGGGAAGCCGGGATGCTGCGCGATGACGACATAGGGGCCCGCAGGCAGGCTGTCAAAGGAAAAAGTGCCGTCCTCGCCCACGCGCTGGATATGGTTGTCCGGCACCGCATTGGAGGCGAGCATCATCATCGCCTCCGCCGGTGAAGACGCCTCCAGCAGGGTGACGGTCGCCCCCTGCACGCTGCCGCCGCCAGCGGCGAACACGGAGCCCCCGATGATACCGCCCTGCTCTTCCAGAATCAGGTCAATTCCTTCGAGCACTTCGCCGGCTTCAATCTTTATTTCGACCCGGGCCGGGGTATACCCGGAAGCCGATCCTTCCAGCCGGTAGCTTCCCGCGTTCAGGCTCAGTTCATAACTGCCGTCGGGCGCATAGAAAGTTTCGGAACGCATGTTGTCGCCCACCATGCCCATCACATTTACGGTGCCGGTACTTTCAGAAAGGGGATAGGCCCCCACCTCGTAGGTTTCGAGGGGCGTACTGGCGCTTTTCGCGATGACATGGCCGCGCACCAGCGCGGTCTGGCGCATGAGCACCTTCGTCTCTTCGTTCAACCGCACGCGGCGCACCGTGGTAGGCGAATAGCCGTCTTTTTCCGCGAGGAGGGTATATTGTCCCGTGCTGACGTTATCAAAACGGAATTGACCGTTGTTCGCGGAGGTGGTGGAACGGTCGGCGCCTTCCAGGCCCATGGACACGCCCGCAAGGCGAATGTTGACCCCGTCTATGCCCATGCCGCGATCGTCCACGGCCTGGCCGAAAACCGTGTAGGTGCCTTCTTCCACGCTGTTCAACACCAGCCGCACGTCCTTCAGGTCACTGTAACCATCCGGGTAAATGGGAAAGCCCATGGGGGATATTTTAAACCCTTTTTTCTGGGCGAAAAGCTGGTACTCCCCGGCGGGCAGCTCGTTGATGGAGAACAGGCCGTTCTCGTCCGCATTGCTGTTGCGGAAGGCCTGCGGCGCCGTCATGCCGCTGAAGAACGTCTTGTAGGCCGGGATGCAGGTCACCGACGCGCCCGGCACGGGATCACCTCCTGCGGTTTCCACACGGCCGAAGACATTGCTGCCGGCAAAGAGAAACAGGTCGATGCGCACGTTGCGCTGGGCCGCGGTGAGCAGGAACGGCTCACTCAGCTGCGGCGCATACGTGCCGGCCATGGCGTGAATGCGCCATTCCTGGTTGAACGGCACTCCCGTCAGTTCATAATACCCGTCTTCCCCGGACGAATCGGTGATGGGCGCCGCTTTCTTGGCAATCGTGCTGAGCGCCTGGCTCAGGATGCTCTCGGACGAACTGAGGATGACATTGGCGTTTGCAATGGGCGCCTTATCAGGCGATAGCACGTAGCCCCAGACCACACCGGCGGCCTCAACCGTGAAATTCACATTGTCTTCCTGCTGCGTGGTGGAAGTTATCTTCACCTTCTTAAAGGGCAGTTCCCTGCCGACCATGTAGGGGGTTCCCACCAAGTCCACGGAAACTCCATATTCACCCGGCGCGAGGCCTTCCACTATGTACCGGCCGTCGCCATCCGTCACACTGGAAGGGTTGCCAGCGGACTCCGCATACACGGTCACCCCGGAGGCGCCCTTGTTACTGCCGCTTTCCGTCACCTTGCCTGAAATACTGGCCCCCTTGGACAAGCGCGCATCCACGCGATACTCCTGCGCATTCTCCCCCAACAAGTCGGTATTCCCGGTAAAAGGCACATACCCGCGGGCAACGACCAGAATGTCATACACGCCCGGTTCTGTCACAACCACGCTGAACGCACCCGACGGATCGGATTCTTCCGAGTGTTCTCTGCGGAGCGCCCTGCGCGCCTGACGGCGCGCGTCCCGTTCCATGGCAGCCAGCACCACCTGGTCTTCCCCGGTCCGCTTGCGCGTTGCCGTGACCGTAGCGTGTTCAATGGGCTGCTGGGTAACGGCATCCAGAACGACTCCTACGATCTTCAGTTCCAATGGCGGCGCCTCGGGTACCGATGCCAGTTCTTCGGGTTGCTCCGGTACGGGCGCCGGCGTTTCCGCCGTTTCGGCCTGTTTCTCAACAGGCGCCTCCGGTTGGGGCGCTTCCGGAGCCTTTTTCTCCGATGGGCGGGCTTCATAGGTGATACGGGAACGGGGCGGCGGCGCAGGTTTGCGCGGCGCAAACATAAACGCCAGGCCAATTAAGGCAATCAGCAGAAAAACCACCATTGCGATTACCCGCACAATGGATACAGAAGAAGTGGAGCGTCTCTTATTGGCCATGAACATGTTCCTGATTGTAAAACAGATTTTTACACACCAGCAGCAACACAGGGTGACGGGTTGCACTGATGCCGTTCATTACGTTTCTTTAGCAGTTAAATCCCTGTACTTCCAGACGATCAAACACGCGACACCCCATAGACGGCATGAAGTGAAACGCCTGCTATGATGTTCAACGAATATAATCGTAAAAAGGTATACACGGCCCACTCTGTAACAGACAGGGTAAACCGTGCAGCAAAACAGGGGTTATCACTCCTTAATTTTACAGTCCATGCAAACCCGAAAGTCAAAGCGCAAGCATGGCTTACGCACTCCAAAACAACAGCAATACACTAACGCGGGCCTTGCCCGCAACCCAGTCACCCGTCATTGCGAGCGAAGCGAAGCAATCTCATCCGCAAGAAGATTATTTTATACTGAGATTGCTTCGCTTCGCTCGCAATGACGAGATGTTTGGTTTTTGCCATGTTTCATTTCTTATTTTTTATAGGTCTTACGGGTCGATAAGTTACTACGCTTCTTCCGGGACTTCGCCCGGAAGAAGGGGGCGCCTTCGCCGCATTTCGCGCGACCCTCCCGGAGGTTTCAGGGGCGTCTCGGAATCCAGCACATCGGGGGTGCTTTTTCGGGATCATAGCCATAATATTCACCCACCTGCCAGAGATACACGGCGCGTATGGCGGTGGTCATGGGATTAGTGCCTTGTTGCCAGCCCAAAAGATAGGCGATTACTTCACTCATCACCATAACAAAGTTTTCATCTGTGTCCGCCGGATGGGGAACCTCCATCCTGTATTCAAAGGCGCCCATGTCATACCCATCGTCTTGGGGCCGCGCCACCCCTCTTATGTCATCCTCCGGCGCATCAACATCCGTTCCGCTGTCTATGCACAAAGAACCCGCCTGAAGGCGGTAATCCCCGGAAGAGGCATCTTCAAACAACGGGTCGGCATCTATATTTCCCGTGCCCGCGTAACCGCCGCCGATACAGCAGTATTGTACCTGGAGCAAGGGTGTTCCCACGACATTGGACACCTGGCCGCCTGAACCCTGATTGTCCCAGAAAATACTGTTGATCAGCTTGGGTTCGGATTGCAGGTTATATATGCCGCCGCCGCCCGCCGTATTGCTCACATTCCCCGCAACGGTACAGTTGACAATAAGCAGCGGGGCGGAAATTTCATTGTATATGCCGCCGCCTTCCGTTTGGGCAAAGTTGTCCACCACCAGGCTGTTGGACAACGTAAGGGCCGAGGCGGAGTTGGTGATGCCGCCGCCACTTCCCGTACTTGAAGTATTCGCCTCAATCGTACAAGCGGTTATTGTCGGCAAAGCGGATACATTAAAGATACCACCGCCGGAGAAGACGGCCACATTCGAGGTGAACGTACACTGAATTACTCTCGGCGCGGAGTCCTCACCGATATACATGCCGCCGCCGCGTTCCGCCGTATTCCCCTCAAAGCGACAGTGAACGATCCTTGGCGAAGATTCCTCACTATACATACCGCCGCCGCTGACCGCCGCCGCATTTTCAATGAAAACGCAGTCGGTCACCTCCGGCAACGCCGCATTGTTGCACATGGCACCGCCACGCCTCAGTGAGATGTTCCCGCTGAAGAGGCAACCTGAAATCGACGGCGAAGACATCTCGTTGTAGATGGCGCCCCCGTCCCAATCCGAGTTGTTGCCGCTAAAGATACAGTCGGTAATCACCGGCGAAGCGTTTTTGTTATAGATGGCGCCGCCGAAACCGCCCCAATTTTCGGCAAAGGTACAATTAGCGACCGTGGGTGAAACGGCATCATTGGACAGGCCGCCGCCCCGAGCGGTCCACTTGCCGTTTGATATGGTAAACCCGTCCAGTCGTGCGTTGTTGGCGCCCCGAACACATCCCCGTACGTTCTCTCCGTCAATGATCACAGGATTAGCGGCCCAGTTCCGTTCATCAGCCGATTCCTCCACCCCCGTAAACCCGCCGTACAGCGCAACGCCGCCCTTCATAATCAACACGGGATTTTGTGTTGACTTGTAGGTTCCTGCGGCCACCCACACTTCATCGCCGACAGCGGCGGCATTCACTGTTGCCTGGAGGGGGCCCGCATCTTCCCAAGAGGTACCGGCACCGGCGCCCATGGGCTTGACATAATGGACCATCGCCCCGGCGCTGGACGCGATAATGCATGCCAAAACAAAGAAAAGCGGAAGTGCGGCAGATTTGCAGGACATTCCAAAGAACATAAACGCGTCTCCCTGGTTCGGATGCTGGATGACCGGTGCGCCAAAGAATCCACGCCTCAGCGTGCGCTTGCGATTGGCGAAAGGTCCAATATTAAGGAAAACAAAATTCCCTCATACTTTATTTACCCGTTGTCACCTCGCATCACAGGAGGCAGGACATGGGTACTCATCACACTATAATAGCAAAAAGCATCCCGATATAGGTATAAAACATATGGCACCGAATGCCCGGAGCGCTCCGCGCAACGGGCGGCCGCGTTTTGAAGCACCCCTGCCGGCCCCGGAGAATTGACCGGGCAGCCCCTGTGCCTGTAAACCGGGGGTGCAAAAGGAAAAGCGGCTTATCCTGTCTTTTCAGGGCTTTTCAAGGGTAAAGGTATCGTAAATGGCTCCGTCCGCCGTGTAGGCCTTCATGTCCAGACGGTTCGCGTCCACCGTAAAGGCGACACAAACGGCTTGTCCGTCAAGATTGACCAACTCGGCATAGTCCGGGACAGCCCCCTTCTCCCCCGGCCCGTCTATGGCAACGGAGATCAGGTAGATGGTGCCGTTGGATGCTTTTTCCATGCGCTTGCCCTCCTTGAGCGGCCCGGTACGCAAATGATAATGCACATGCCCGCTGAGCGCCAGGTCTACATGATACTGGTCGAAGAGCGTACCCCATTCGCGTTCAATATCGGGATATTCCCGTTCCAAGGCATAAGGCGGGAAATGGAGCACGGCGATTTTCCACGGGGCATCAGTTTCCCGCAGGGTTTCTTCGAGCCAGGGCCGCTGCAGAGCGATGTCATCGGTGACATCCAGGGAAATCAGCAGCAGGTCGGCGTAACGCAAGCTGTAACTCTGCCCCCGTTTCAGGGCCGGCGGTCCGTTGTCCGGCAGACGAAGCAACGCCCTGTACAGGTCGGAACCCAGCCCGTCAATGGCGTCATGATTGCCGATGGAGGGCATCAGCGGGGTCTCCCGAAGGAAATCGGCATAGTTATGGAACAACTCGTCCCAGTCATTCCGTTCCTGGCCGGTACCCACGAGGTCGCCCGAAATGGTGAGAAAGGCCGCGTCCGGATGCTTTTCCCGGGCGGCGGCCAGCACCCCCACATTATCCGGACGGTTATGGGTGTCACTCATCCAGAAAAAAGTAAAGGGTTGGGCTTCCAAAGGGGCGGTCCGAAATTCGGCGCAGACCGGTTCTTTTTCCTCCGGGTTTTCCAGGGTGTATTCATACATCGTACCGGGCTGCAAATGGCTCAGGGTGGCCGTATGCCAGCGTACACGGCGGTCATTAATGATGGCGCGGTCGTACAGCACGGTGGATTCCGCTTCCGCCTCCCGCCACGGCACGACGTGCCCGCTTTCT
>JAKLHG010000198.1 GCA_022710255.1 Candidatus Hydrogenedentota bacterium | reverse complement strand
TCCTGAACATCCTATTTAATTGCCCGTGAAAGTTCCGCGGCGAAAGCGCCTGCCTGACGGGCGGCTTTACTTTTATCCTGTGTCTGCGCGATAAGATGAACCAGTGCCGAGCCTACCACTACGCCTTCTGCCAGGCCAGCGACGATGTGTGCCTGTTCAGGCGTGGAAATGCCAAAACCAACAGCGATCGGTTTTCCTGTCTTTTCGCGCACCCTTGACACGGCCCGGGCAAGGTCATGGGTGAGACCCGCCCGTGCTCCTGTGACGCCCAACCGGGAAATATAGTACACAAAGGTTTCACAGGCTTCCCCGATCAGTGCCAGCCTTGCATCCGTGCTGGTGGGTGCCGCCAGAAAAACGGAGGTCAGGCTGTTGGACCGAAGCGCGTTGCGGTATGCGTCTGCTTCTTCCGGGGGCAGGTCCACACAGAGCACCCCGTCCGCGCCTGCATTGGCGGCGTCGCGCGCAAAGGCGGCTTCTCCATATGCCAGCAGGGGATTATAATAGGTGAATAGAAGCAGCGGCGCCTGGCTGCGTTTCCGGATGCGTTCAACAGAAGCCAGAATGCCATGCAGCGTAACACCCTCTTGTAGCGCACGGAAAGACGCTTCTTGAATTACAGTGCCGTCTCCTGAAGGGTCGGAATAGGGTACACCGTATTCGACAACATCCGCCCCGTTCTCCTCAAGGGCGACGACAATGTCTTCGCTAACGGCAAGGTTGGGGTCTCCTCCGGTAATGAAGGGAATAAAGGCGGATTTCCCGCAGGTTACCAGTTCTTGAAAGCGGCGGCTGATTCGGTTCATATTACAACTCCTCGCCCTGCATGATAAAACGGGCCGCTTGTTCCACATCCTTGTCGCCCCGTCCGGACATATTCATAACGATAATGGCTTCGGTGGCCATGGCTGGCGCGCGTTTAACAACTTCTGCAAGGGCATGGGCGCTTTCGAGTGCCGGGATTATGCCTTCCATCCGGCTACAACGCTGAAACGCATCCAACGCTTCCTGGTCGGTCGCATAGGTGTATTCGATGCGCTTGTTATCATGGAAATAGGCATGTTCCGGGCCTACGCTGGCGTAATCCAATCCGGCGGAAACGCTATGTGTACCGCCAATCAACCCGTCTTTGTCCTGAAGTACGTAACTCATGGCGCCTTGAAGCATGCCGATGGACCCGCCCGCGAATCGGGCTGCATGCATGCCCGGCACGAGTTTTGTTCCGCCGGCCTCCACGCCAACCATGCATATAGCCTCGTCTCCAAGGAAATCATAGAACAACCCGATGGAATTGGAGCCGCCGCCGACACAGGCGATCAACATATCGGGGAGGCGCCCCTCGGCTTCGAGAATCTGTTCGCGTGTTTCGCGGCCGATGACGGCTTGAAAATCACGGCAAATCATCGGAAAAGGATGGGGGCCATGGACGGTTCCCAGCACATAATGGGTATGTTCGACATTGGCGGCCCAATCACGCATGGCTTCGTTTATGGCATCTTTCAGCGTGCGCGATCCGGCATTTACACAGGTGACCTTCGCACCCATAAGTCGCATGCGGAATACATTGAGACGTTGCCGTTCCATATCTTCCGCGCCCATATACACTTCACACTCGAGGTCGAGCAACGCTGCGGCCGTCGCCGTGGCTACGCCGTGTTGACCAGCACCCGTTTCCGCGATGACCCGGGACTTATTCATGCGCCGGGCAAGCAGGCACTGGCCCAAGGCGTTGTTTATCTTGTGGGCACCAGTATGGGCCAGGTCTTCCCGCTTAAAGTATACGCGAGCGCCGCCTAGCGAGGCGGTCAAGCGTTCCGCGAAATAGAGCGGGGTGGGGCGCCCCACATAATGACGTCGCCGCTGTTCCAGGTCGGCACGAAAAACAAAATCGGCCATGGCTGACCGGTAAGCTGCTTCCAGCTCGTCCAGGGCGTACATCAGCGTCTCTGGGACATACTTGCCCCCGTAAGCGCCAAAACGGCCCCGGGCGTCAGGCCAGGGATGCTTTTCGCACGTTGTAGACAAAGGTGTGTATTTTTTCATGATCTTTTTTTCCAGGTTCGGCTTCAAGACCGCCGGACACATCTACGGCGTAGGGACGGACGCGCAGTACCGCTTCTTCGACATTTTCCGGGGTAAGGCCACCGGCCAGGATGATTTTTTTTACGTGACCAAGGTCTGTCGCAATTTGCCAATCACACCGGCAACCCGTGCCGCCGTGTGCATCGGCCGACCAGGCATCCAACAAACAGAGGGTTCCGGGAAACGCGGAAACTTCCTCCACGCTAAAACCTTCGTGCATCTGAAAGGCTTTGTAGGCACGCGGACCGATGGCCGCGCAGGTTTCCGGGGATTCGTTCCCGTGCAACTGCAACCGGTCAAATACTTGGAGCATTTCCCGCATGCGTTCCACCGTTTCATTGACGACCACGCCCACAGTGGTAACGAATTCGGGAAGCCGGGCGATGATGACCGCCGCCGATTCCAGGTCAATATACCGGTTTCTTATTTTCGCCTCGGGTGCCAGCACAAAGCCCAGTGCATCTGCGCCCGCTTCGCAGGCCGCAAGCGCGTCTTCAGCGTTGGTGATACCGCATATCTTAATCTTCGTCATCATGAAGGAGCCCCTCAAGGGTTTCCCGAATGTTCTTGCTGGTAAGCAGGCTTTCTCCAATAAGGACGGCATCCACGCCGCCATCGTCTAACATGCGTACTTCACGCCGGGACTTGATGCCGCTTTCACTGACCAAAATGTTGCCTCCCGGAACGCGGTTCTTCAGGCGCATCGTGGTTTGTATGTCCACGGTCAGGGTGTCCAGGTCGCGGTTGTTTATACCGATGATGTGGGCGCCGGCCTTTAACGCGCGTTGGATTTCGTCCTCGGAATGTGTTTCGACAAGCGCCGCCATTTCAAGCCTGGCCGCTTGTTGAATAAACTCTTTTAATTCATCGTCTGTGAGTATCCGTACAATCAGCAGAACCGCATCGGCTCCTGCGGTCCGCGCCTCAAATATCTGGTAGGGGTCTATGATGAATTCTTTGCACAGGCAGGGAAGCTTTGTATGGTTCGCCACCTTGTTTAGATCGTCAAGGGAACCTCCGAAATACTTCTTATCCACCAGCACAGAAATGGCCCGGGCGCCGGCTTGTTCGTATATCGCCGCAAGCTCGGCGGCGTCCACATCCGGCAATATCTCCCCTCTGGAAGGGGAGCGCCGCTTAATTTCGGCGATAATGCTGATACCGGGGGTACGCAAAGCAAGCCGAAAATCCTTTCTCCGCGGTGCGCGTTCGAGATATTCTTCTATCTCACGCAGCGGCGTTCTCGTCTTGCGTTCAGCGACTTCTTTCCTTTTATTAGAAACAATTTCGGTAAGCAGCATAATCGGTGTGTCTCAAGCGGCGTGATATTCCCATGTCCGTCTGGCAGTAAAAATTATTTGGCAGAAAAAACGATAACCGTTATCATACTGAATTAATGCCATCGCTTCAAGAACACAACAAGGTTGGACTCCAGGCGAAAATTCCTTCTGAATCGGATTTGTATCATTCCTGTGCTTTTTGCTATACTGGCCGTCAGACACGAAGTTAATCTGCACTGCTGGTCGGAGACAGCCGGTGGCCGGAAGGCCTTAATACCCTGCCGAGACTGCGGACGGAGCTGATAGATGTCAGAGATTGCCGCCCGTGCTGTCGTTTTGACGGCGCGGGCTTTTTTTAGTGCCCGCAATTCCGTAAGGCAGATGCCCCTATGGAAGGAGGTGAACCCTTTTGCCTACACCCGAAAAAGAGAAAATTGTTGCCGAAATCAAGGAACATATCAGTAACAATGAGGTGGCTATTATCACCCAGTATGTGGGTATGAATGTTGCCCAGGCCACGGAACTTCGCAAACAACTGCGCGGAGCCGATGCTCTGTTCAAGGTCTATAAGAATACCTTGGCGAGCCGTGCGTTACACGAGTTGAACCTTGATGCCGCCGTCGGTCTGATGGAAGGGCCGACTTCATGGGCCTTTTGTAAAGACCCGGTAGCTCCTGCAAAAATTCTGAAGGAATACGCCAAAGAAGTGCCCTTTGTGGTTATGCGCGGTGGTATTTTAAATGGTACCGTGGTTACCGCTGGTCAGCTGGAACGCTTGGCCGATTTGCCGCCCGCCGAGCAACTGTTGGCACAGGTTGTCGGAACCCTCGCCATGCCTATGCGTAATATGCTTGGCGTACTGACCGCCGTACCCCGTAATCTGGTCAATGCATTGGATCAAATTCGTAAACAAAAGGAAGAAGCGGAAGCAGCATAAGTGCTGGCTGAAGCGAAGGTTCGTTCAAACAATCTTACCCGGCGTTGTGCCGAAAAGTATAAAAGGAACTCTACAATGTCAGAAAAATTGGATGCAATTATCGAGAATATAGCCGGTCTTACCGTGCTGGAACTTAGCGAGTTAATCAAGGCTTTGGAAGAAAAATTCGGTGTAACGGCTGCCGCACCTATGATGATGGGTGCCATGCCGGTTATGGGCGGCGGTGATGCTGCGGCCGCGGTGGAAGAGCCCACTGAGTTTGATGTCATCCTGAAAGACTTCGGTTCCCAGAAGATTGGCGTAATCAAGGTCGTAAAGGACAAGACAGGCCTTGGATTAAAAGAAGCCAAAGAACTGGTGGACAAGGCTCCCTCGACCATTAAAGAGAAGTTGTCGAAGGAAGAGGCCGATAAACTTCGTGCCGCCCTTGAAGAAGCAGGCGCCACCATCGAAGTCAAAGGCGTTTAATCCTGGTTATTCGAACAACTAATATCGCCCTCTTGGAGAGTTAACACCCAAGGGGGCGTTTTATTTTTGCAGAACATCCGAAATAATCCTGTCAACTCGGAACATGGGGGATATTTTGGGGGCCTGTTATTCTCAGGGGTCTTCCCCTTAACATTTATGCGTGAAGATACGTCGCTGTGTAGAACATACGATTATGTGGGTAGATAAGTATCGTTAAAGTTTCATCTTGTTTATTTTCTTGGTTCGGGAATATGGTGCGGAATAGATAGTTTGGGAAGTATGGCTTTGATATCTACGTATACATAATCATTAGCAATGCCTTGATATAAAAAATATAAAGGTGTAAAATTGCATCGTTCAGCTAAAGCACTGAATGCGACCGTAGTGTCGTCAGAATCGACAAACTCAGCGGGAGGTGGTGTATGTCTGAATTTGTTCTTGGAACGGGTCAAAAGCAAACGTTGAGAAATATCCTTCGCCTTGTAGAGGCGGACATCGTAAAACGGGAAGGTGTGCCACGCCGCATCCGGTTGTGGACAGACAAAATTGTAATAGAAGTGAAGCGTCCTGATCTTCATGGCGACTTTGAGCAGTACGATATCGTATTGCCCAAGGATATGGACGAAGCGCACATGTTGGTGCAGTTTGCCGAATCGCATCCTGATGAAATTATGCTGGAAGACCAGGAATATTCGTGGCGCATCATCTCACCTCCCAAGGGTAAAGACTTTACGCCGCAGATACTGGAGGCTATAAATAATTTTAGCACGATAATAGCCTTACCCGAGGTATGGCGGGCTGAAGGACACGACTTCCGGGTAGAAAACATTAACGTGGAAATGTTGTTACACGCCATGGTGCAATATCGCGCGAGCGATGTCCATTTGACCTCAGGGCTGAATCCCGTGTTTCGCATTGACAACGACACCCGTTATTCGGAAATCATGACCCCCCTGTCAAGCGTCCAGATTCTTGATTTGGTGCAACGGATTGCGCCATTGGGATTTTGGGAGGAGTTTGAAAATTATAAGCAAACCAGTTTCAGCTATCATCAGGCTGGGGTTGGATATGCCCGCGTGTCGGCCTTCATCAAACATGGTACACCCCATTGTACGTTCCGCTATCTGCCTGAAAAAGTCCCTTCTTTTGAAGAATTAAATGTGCCTCCCGAACAGATGCAGGCGTTAGCCAAAACACCTCGCGGCCTGATTATCATCAGCGGCATGACCGGCAGCGGCAAGACGACAACCATGGCCGCCTTGGTGGATTGGATTAATACCCATAAATCGCTACATATTTTGACTATTGAAAATCCGGTGGAATACGTGCATGTGAACAAAAAGTCCATCGTATCCCAGCGCAGTCTCGGCAGTGATGTCGGTTCTTTTGCCGAGGCTGTAACCGGCGCACTGCGTCATGACCCTGATGTGATCCTGATTGGAGAAATGCGCGATCCTGATACCATCCGAGCGGCCATTAATGCTGCCGCTACCGGACACCTCGTCATCAGTACGCTGCACTCCAACACTTCGTATGAAGTTGTCAACCGTATAGTCAGCTTCTTTGACCCGATTGAAAGGGATTTGGTCCGGCTCCAATTACGTGACTGCCTGAAAGGTGTTATTTGCCAGAGGTTGGTTCCTCGGGTTGGGGGAGGACGTGTTCCTGCACTGGAGTTCATGTTCAACGACATCAAGCCTATTGGCGATGCAATTCTCAAAGGGGACACGGACTTGATTCGTGTGGGGATGCAGCAAACTGTTTCTCATTCGATACTGTTTGAAACCTATCTGTTAAAGATGTTCAAGGCGAATGTTATCGACCTGGAACGCGCCAGAGAAACTTGCACGGATGTCAGCGTATTTGACCAGATGCGTATGGGCACCTATTCCGTACCCCGATTGGATAGTATCAAGGGGGTCTGATTCCTGACGGGCAAGTATGTTACTATACCTTCAGGTGTTCCGGTCTTCGGGCTGATGATGCGCGCAGCCGGACTTTTCAATCGACCCAAAAGGTGTAAATCCGCCCCGTGGTTCAGGATATGTCTTTCAACCCTGCTCTTCCCAAGGGTTCTTCAGGCATATTCATGGGGGGGATGTTCCGTCTAACAAGTAGAAAGAACCTTGTCTATGAAAAACCAATATGTGAACAGACTCCAGGAAGGGGACCGTATCAACGTCGGCGTCAATGCCAAAACCGGCGATTTGACGTTTTCTAAATAGGCACAGGCGTGCTGTTTGCTTGACAAGCTTAAAACCCAGCAGTATACTCGGCCGTAAAGCAATATTTTTTATCACGATGTTTATGG
>JAKLHG010000197.1 GCA_022710255.1 Candidatus Hydrogenedentota bacterium | reverse complement strand
TTCATGTCCACGCCTCAAATAAAAACCCCCTGTTACGGATGTCCACCCGAAACAGAGGGCCACTGTTATTGGTGTTGATGTGTTATTTTCCGGCCGACGCCTTCCACGCGGCATGGGTGCCGCGGGGGGACTTGACATACTTGCCGGCCTTGATGTACCGCGCGCACACCTTGACACGATGGACCGTGCCGTTTTCGTCCACAACCCGGACGGTCTGGAGATTCGGTTTCCAGCGCCGCTTGGAAATACCGGTAATATTCTGCCCGATACCGCCTTCACGTTTCGCTTTACCGCGTCGTACTACACGATTGCCCACTTGAGGACGCTTGCCGCTATATTCACATACTCTGGCCATAGTTCATTCCTTGCTATTGTAATACTAATTCCGCCGTGAACCCGGCGCAAAAATTGACAGCCTGAAGAACACGTACTATATCAAAAAAACATGGTAAATGCAACTATTTGACGAAATAAATTATGGGAATGCAGTCGCAATACCGCTGTCGCGTCCGTGAAAATACCTGCAACACCGCATACATGCTATAATTGGAACAGAAGAAGAGGGGGGGGGCGGATGGGCAGACGCGGATAGAACAGGCACGACCGTATCAAGGCGGGCCCATTCGGGTTCCATAATTTTGTGTGGAAGGAAGTATACCTGTGAATCGTTCAGATATCGCTAAAATTATCGATTATACCCTGTTGCGGCCCACGGCGACGGAAACGGAGGTGCGTAATCTCTGTACCGAAGCCGTCACGTATGGTTTTCGCGCCGTGTCCGTAAACCCGGTCTGGGTAACCCTGTGCACGAAACTACTGGGCGATTCAGAGGTGGTTATAGACGCCTGTATTTCGTTTCCGTTGGGCGCTTCTACCGCGCGTATGAAGGTGGAGGAAACACGGGATGCCCTTCAAAACGGCGCTTCGGAAATCGCGACGGTTATCAATATAGGCGCCCTGAAGTCCGGATATGCTCCCTATGTGGAGAAGGAAATCACGACCGTCGTAAAAGCCGCCGGTGACGTCCCGGTAAAAGTGATTCTCGAAACAAGTTGCCTGAACCAGGACGAAAAAATTGCGGTTTGCCAAATGAGCCTGCGGGCCGGCGCCATTGCGGTGCAAACCTCCACGGGTTTCGGGGCGTATGGCGCGCGGGTGGAAGATGTGCGTCTGATAAAAAATACGGTGGGTTCCTACCTGGACATCAAAGCGGCAGGGGGGGTCCGCACCTACGGGGACGCGATGCGCATGATTGAGGCCGGCGCCACCCATATCGGCACAAGTACCGGGATTGATATCCTGAATGATGCCCCCGATGTGTGAAGCCGCCGCCTGAGCCTTGCAGCGGATGCTTAATCCCATTCCGCCAGGGATGCCCGTTCCGCGCACAGGTGGTACCTGTGCATTACCCGATCCAGAATTCTCCATGGCTCCCGGCATGTATTTTCTGTAAAAGCAATAACTTTAGCAACATTTTAGCCGAATGGCGTAACACTGGGATTTAAAATAACCTGTACGTTTCCGTCATTACGAGCGGAGCGAAGCAATCTCATTTGCCAAAGTTTAAGCAACAATTCAGATTGCTTCGCTTCGCTCGCAATGACGAGGAGAAGCATTTAAAGGTTACTATGAACATTGCCTCCATTCGGCTAAAATGTTACTAACTTTATTACACCCGTTCCGGCTATGCCCGCCTTCCCCTTTACCCGCTATCCTGTGTAGGCAAGTGACACCACCTCCTCTCTGGGCACGTCTTATAATGAAGATTGTATGCAAACCCAAACAAGTTGCAGACCTGCAGCAGATAGGCTTTGTTTTTTCTTTATGGTATACTCCGTTCTCACCCATATAACATCATAGAAAGGATCTTATGCGCACATACACACTGACACAGAAATTGGCAGTCATTCTCATTGTTGCGATTTTTCTTTCCCTGCTTGAACCTACGCGGATTTGCGCGGAAGAAGCACCCCTGTATGCGAAGGGCGCATCCTGGCAAGAAACAATGCGGACCTCCCGGTCAAACTACCAAGCATGGCGTGCGGCACATTTGCAGGCAAACGTTGTGTTCGGTTCCTGGAACGGGACCGAACCTGTAAATGTGGCGGCGTTTGAGGAGACGGCTTTCCCGGAGCAGGGCGTGGATTTTAACGCCCGGAACGACGCGAACAAACGCCTCTGGCTCCGGCGCAATGAACTCGTGGATGGTATTCCGAACCCATTGACCTGCCCCGACAAATCGGCCGTGTATCTGGCTCGCCTGATTCAGGTCGATGCCCCTGTCACATTCCAGGCCGGATTCGGAAGCGATGACGGCATCAAAATCTGGCTGAACGGAACGCTGCTCTTATCACGCGATGTTCCCCGCATAACGGCACCAGACCAGGATATCGTGGACCTGCCTCTTCAGGCGGGGGATAACCTGCTTTTGGTCAGGATTTACAACATTGCCGGCGGTTGCGGCTTCTATTTTGCGCCCGCCGGAGACCCGGCGGCAGGTGTATGGAACCAGATGAAAACGGATTATCCCGTGGAAACCGCCATGATGGAGCGCGATTTGCGGCAGACAAGCCCCTTGACATGGTTCATCGTGCCGGATGCGGCGGAACTCCAGCGGGATATGATCCGGCAGGCCATGAGCATGGAAACCGACCAGGACACCGCCCTGAGCCAGGAACTCGAAAACCTTTCCAGCGTTTCCGGCGATGCGCCGCAATGGCTCGATTTGTATGTACGCTCGTGTGCGGCACTGGATGCGCTGAGCAGCCTTAAAGACGTGGACATGGAAGCGTTGCGCCGCGCAATCACTCATCTTTCGGAGGCTTACCCGTCCACATATACCGCCGGCCCCGCCTACCTGGCGCGGCTGGAGGCCTTCGAGCGTGACCTGCCCGCGATCCAAAAAGGCCTGACCGGTGCGGATCCCGCCGCGCTTGAGGCGGTACGCCAGTTGTGCGCGCTCCAGCGCGAGGCACTTTTGGCTAATCCGCTGCTGGATTTTGACCGGGTACTGGTGATACGCCGGTCGGAAGACAACCTCGGCCTGCCCCAGAACTGGCAGGGCAACTGTTCGCTGCCACGCCGGGGTTATGACAACGAGATTCTTCTTTTATCACCCTTTTCCGATGACAAGGCGCCGACCCGGCTGTTCAAGCCGGAAAGAGACTATCTTGTCGGTGATGTAGATATACATTTCAGCGGGGACAGAATGCTCTTTTCCATGTTAGGCTCCAACGATCGCTGGCAAATCTGGGAGATGGCATCAGACGGCTCGGGCCTGCGCCAGGTGACGCCGGGCGTGGAGCCGGATGTGGACAATTACGACGCCTGTTACCTGCCTGACGGCCGGATTATTTTCGATTCCACCCGTTGTTTCCAAGGCATTCCCTGCGTGGCTGGCAGCGACGCCGTAGCCAACCTTTATATCATGAATGCCGACGGTACAGGCATCCGCCAGCTGTGTTTCGATCAGGATCACAACTGGTGCCCCACCGTGCTCAACAATGGGCGAATCCTCTACTCGCGCTGGGAGTATTCAGACACACCCCATTACTTCTCGCGCCTGTTGTTCCACATGAATCCTGATGGTACGAATCAGGTGGAGTTTTACGGCAGTAATTCTTTCTGGCCGAACTCCATGTTCTATACACGGCCCATCCCCAACCATCCTTCCAAGGTGGTGACCATCGTGACCGGGCATCATGGCGTTGCCCGCATGGGCGAGCTGGTTATTCTGGACCCGGCCAAGGGGCGTAAGGAGGGGGATGGCGTGGTGCAGCGCATTCCGGGCCATGGACAGCCTGTGGAACCGGTTATTGTGGACCAGCTGGTAGATACTGTGTGGCCGAGGTTCCTGCATCCCTATCCGCTCAGCGAACACTTCTTCCTGGTTTCCTGCAAGCCCACTCCGGAACAGCCCTGGGGCCTGTACCTGGTAGATTCCTTTGACAATATGCTGCTCCTCCACGAGGAACCAGGCTATGCCATCTTTGAACCGATTCCTTTCCGCACCCAGCCCGCCCCACAGTCCATACCCGACCGGGTAAATTTGGCCAAGAAAGATGCGACTGTATATCTGATGGATGTCTATGAAGGCCCCGGCCTGAGCAACGTGCCGCGGGGTACGGTAAAATCGCTCCGGCTGTATTCCTTTCACTATGGGTATCAGCGTATCGGCGGGCATCAGCACGTCGGTATGGAAGGGCCGTGGGATGTGCGCCGCATTCTGGGGACCGTGCCCGTGTCCGAAGACGGTTCCGCTTATTTCAGTGTGCCGGCCAACACCCCCATCGCCGTGCAACCGCTGGACAGCGAGGGCAAGGCACTGCAGGTTATGCGCAGTTGGTTCACCGCCATGCCCGGAGAGGTGCTCTCCTGCGTGGGATGTCATGAGCCCCAGAACACCGCGCCGCCATCCCAGTTCACGCTGGCGGCACGGCGCACACCGGATGCCATCGCTCCCTGGTATGGCAAGGCACGAGGCTTCAGTTTCATTCATGAAGTCCAACCGGTCCTCGACCGGCATTGCGCGGGTTGTCACGGCGCAGCGGATAGCGCCGACGGGCGCCCCGATTTTACTTCCTATGCGGAACGGGGCCCCGGGAATTTCAACAAGCCTTACCTGGCGCTGCATCCCTATGTGCGGCGGCCCGGTCCGGAAAGTGATTACCATCTGCAAAAACCCCTGGAATGGCATGCGGATACCAGTGAATTGATACAGCTGCTGGCTAAAGGCCATCATGGGGTCCAACTGGACCGTGAAGGGTGGGATCGGCTCATCACCTGGATTGATCTGAATGTGCCGGACCACGGACGCTGGAGCGACCACACGGAAATACCGGACAATGGCGTCGCACGCCGCGCAGAAATGCGCGCTCAATATTCCTGCCTGCTTGAGGATACATCGGAAGAGGAACTTACCCCGGCGGCTTATCCACGGGACTATCTCGCGCCCGAAACACCGGTCCTTGCCGCAAACGCCCCGGAAGTACAAGCATGGCCATTTGACGCGGAGGAAGCCGTCCGTAGGCAAAAAACTGCCGGAGAAGAAATCCGGCGCACTCTGGATCTGGGTGAAGGCATATCCATGGAATTCGTGCTGGTACCACCCGGAGAATTCGTAATGGGCGGCGACCAGTTTGCCGATGAACTGCCGCTGACAAGGGAGATAATTGACACGCCCTTCTGGCTGGGTGTAACCGAGGTTACCAACATGCAATATGAACGCTTCGACCCGGCCCATGACAGCGCCTATATTGACCAACATAACAAGGATCATACCACGCCGGGCTATCCCGCCAATCTGCCGTACCAGCCGGTTATTCGCATTTCGTGGGACGAGGCGCTTTCCTTCACCCGGTGGCTGACGGAACGCGTCGGGGAACCCTGTTCCCTGCCCACGGAAAAGCAATGGGAATGGGCCTGCCGTGCGGGCAGCGCCGGGGCCATGTCCTACGGCACACTGGACGATGATTTCAGCAAGACGGCCAACCTTGCCGATGCCTCCGTGCGCCGGCTGGCCGTGGCGGGCATCAACCCGCAACCTATCCCCAACCCGTCGCCCTTCGAAGATTTCCTGCCCAAGGAGGCCCGGTTCGACGACGGCGAACGACTCATGTGCGATGTGGGCCGCTATGACGCCAACGCCTGGGGCCTTAAAGATATGCACGGCAACGTGTGCGAATGGACCCTGACCGCATACCGGCCCTATCCGTATGTTGACAATGACGGCCGGAACGAAATAAACGCGGACGAGAAACGGGTTGTGCGGGGCGGTTCCTGGAGCGATCGTCCCATCCGGGCACGTTCCGCTTTCCGACTGGCCTATCAGCCGTGGCAGAGCGTACACAATGTCGGCTTCCGCGTGATGATTCCCGCAGGAGCGTCCCATGAAACACTGGCGGCACAATAACAAGACGGATAAAACTTCAAAGACACCAGTGACTTTCCGCACAATGGCGGGCCGTTCTCCGTCTACGTCTACCTGAAATCGGCAGTTAACGCTCAAAAACCTATTCAAAGAAAGGACCGAAAGGACTTAAGGGACGTAAAGGACGCATTAATCGGGAGAGCGTTTTACTGTCTTTTTGGTCGTTTCTGTCCTTTAAGTCCCCTGGTTTGAAGACCGCTTTTTAATCCAACGGCCTTTTTTAGCATCAATACACTTGCGCCTTATCAATATGGTATGGTGTTTAAGGTAGAATAGTGCACATGCTTTATATGGTCTGCTTCCTGTAGGACATAGGAACAAGCAAAAGAATTCATACAGAAAGGCAAGGTAATGAAACTTGTTTCTGGTTTTCTGGTGGCAATAATTCCGTTAGTGGTCTTGCTTTCCAGTACGTTTATCCCTGTATATGCAGACGGACTTTCCGTGGCGGTTTTCGATATGGATGTCACACCGCCCCCGGGTTCCCTCATGGCGTATGATCCCGTGATTGCTACCTGGGATTTGGGCCTGCGCGCAAAAGGCATCGTACTGCTGGGGGCCGGGGAGCCTATTGTCTTATGTGCCGTGGACTGGATCGGCATTGGAAATGAGGGACATGACGCGTTTCGCGCCGGGCTTGCCAGAGGTGCGGGAACATCCCCCGCCCGTGTCGCGGTGCACACCGTGCACCAGCATGATGCCCCCGCCTGCGATTTCTCCGCGGAGGGTATTGCGCAGGAATACGGACTAAATCCCCGTATTTATGAAGGAACCTTCGCGCGGGAGGTTATTACACGTCTCGAGCGGGTCGTCCAGGGAGCGCTACCCGGGGCACAACCACTCACCCAAGTGGGTATCGGCACTGCCGGGGTAAAGGAAGTCGCATCCAACCGCCGTATTCTCGACACCTCGGGAAAAGTCGCCGGTGTGCGCTATACCACGTGCCAAGACCCCGTGTTGCGGGCCGCGCCAGAAGGCGTAATCGACCCGCAAGTATCGCTCATCAGTTTCTGGAATGAAGATACACCCATTGCCGTATTGAGTTATTACGCCTGTCATCCCCAGAGTTATTACCGTACAGGTATCCCCAACCCTGATTTTCCCGGTATCGCCCGTTTTATGCGACAATTGGCCGTACCCTCGGCACTTCATGTCCATTTTAACGG
>JAKLHG010000196.1 GCA_022710255.1 Candidatus Hydrogenedentota bacterium | reverse complement strand
GTCATAGTCCCGGTTCGCATATTCATCAATGGCTTGACCGGGCGTGAGAGCGCCGTCGCTTTCAAGGGAGTGGGTATGCAGATTCGCCTTGAACTGGTTGATGGCTCCCCAGTCTATCCCTTCATAGGGATTGACGAGTGTTTGGGCAAAAACGGCGCAGGGAAGCACCAGAAAAAAAACAAGTGCAGGCACAACAGTAAACCGGCAGGCCCTGTACAAATGTTTCCAAGAGATGAGCGACATGAGCAATACTCCTTGACAGTTGAAACAAAAAGCCACAGAAGCGCATAGTACCTATCGTAAAGGTCATGGTACAACAATTCGCACTTAAGGGTCAACGGGGACGAACAGGACTAAATCCATTGGTAAGGAATGGCGAAGATAGCAGAGGCGGCATCCTGCAGATTCCTTCGTGACTGAGGCCCGCCCAAGCTTCTTGATGTAAAGCGGCAGGATGCCGCTTCTACGGTCCATATATTCATTGGCTTCATTCCAGCAGTTCGGTATCTTGCAAACGGTTTTAGAACAGAAAGAACAGCTGCCTCACAAAGAACAGC
The DNA here is from genome assembly GCA_022710255.1 of Candidatus Hydrogenedentota bacterium. Classification (GTDB taxonomy): domain Bacteria; phylum Hydrogenedentota; class Hydrogenedentia; order Hydrogenedentales; family CAITNO01; genus JAAYBJ01. The sequence goes on along the minus strand of JAKLHG010000196.1, from coordinate 6,606 downwards.
ATAGACCCGCGCTCCTGTGGTATAATGGTATAGGTTAGTGGATTCATGTACCTGTAGCGAGAGGAAGGACAATAGTATGCAGCGCAAATCGCATGCCCTGTTCAACAAAACCTGCGTCGTCTTACCTGTGTTGATTGGTGTATTCATTTCCGGCGCAGCTCTGGCAGCCGGAACCGCAGGAAATACCTCCCCCGGTTCCACGGACTATCCAAATGGCGGTATGCGCCGCATGGATAGCGTAACTATTCCAGTGTCCTACAACGACCCGTGGAGCGCGGTCCTGGACACGGAAAATGGCGTGGCCTATTATGGGACGAGCGCCGACCCCGGCCGGGTGGAGAAAATCAGGTTGGGCATCAGTGTAACCCCGCCTTCTTATGTGGGTTCCAGCACCATGAATGCCAATGAAAACGATCTGATGTGCGGCGTCATAGACCCCGAAAACCAGTTTGCCTATTTCGGTGTGAACACAGATACTCCCGGACGGGTGGTGAAGGTAAATTTAAGCCTGAGTTATTTTCCGAGAGTAGACGGCCTCGCCTTGAGCGGAAATCTGCCCCGAAGCGCCCTTATCGATGCCGTAAATGGGTACCTCTATTTTGGAACCGATACCAGCCCCGGACATGTCTTAAAAGTGGATATTGCTCCGGAAAGGACCTTCGTGGAAGTGGGAACCCCGCTGACCTGTCTTACCGGAGAGGACAAATTGCTTTGTGCCGCGATTGACACGAGTCGCGGCTATGCCTATTTCGGTACCTATACAACACCGGGAAGAATAGTGAAGGTGGCGTTAGGTACTGCCGGCTCCGGACCTGCACGGATCGGCGCAGTAACCTTGAATGCCGGAGAAGACAACTTGCGCTGCGCCGTCATTGACCCGGACCGGGGCTTTGCCTATTTCGGCACCGACACCTCGCCGGGCAAGATCATCCGGGTCGCCTTGGGCGAGGGCGCCGCACTGCCGGCGCGGGTGGATGCCCTGACACTTGACTCCGGGGAAAACCGCCTGTGGTGCGCCACCTTGGACAGTACGGTGAAGCTGGCCTGGTTCGGAACCTATACCAACCCTGGAAACATCGTGAAAATCAGGCTCGGCAACACAGAAGATGCGCCGGTACGAATTGGAGCGCTTCCCCTGACGCTGAACACAGAAAAATCGCTGCTGAGCGTGGCCGGTGATCCGGAACAGGGCTATGCCCACTTCGGCACACAACAATCAAGTAGCAGCTCTCGACCGGTCGTGCGGGTGGCCTTGTCCCAAAAATCGTTTATTAAAGGCATGCGCATCAGCCTGCCCGAAACGGGCACCGTCAACAATGTCTCCTTTTATTCACATACCGCCGCTGGGAATGTGCGCCTGGCTCTCTACACGACATCCAACCCGCCCGCACGGGTGTGGGAAAGTGGAACCGTCGCTATCACGGTGGAAACGAACTGGTTGACCCTGCCGATTACGGCGGGCGTCCCCGCTTCCCTTGATCTGGTTGCGGGTGACTATTACCTGGCGTGGCAGGTGGATACCAATGCCTCCGTGCCAGGATACATACAGGGAGGTGCCGGTGATGGTTTCTATGTGCCCTTCCTGTGGGATTCCTTTCCCGCCCTGCTCCAGGGAGACACCGCGCCCGTCTCCACCGATGAGACTTGGGGTGCATATCTCACCTATGGCATGACTACTGAAGGCGAAGTACCAGTCGAAGGTGAAGGTGAAATTCCATCCGAGGGAGAGGGCGAACCAGCCATTGAAGGCGAGGGGGAAGCACCTGTCGAAGGCGAAGGTGAAACCCCATCCGAGGGTGAAGGCGAAACGACTTTTGAAGGCGAGGGAGAAGCACCTGTCGAAGGTGAAGGTGAAATTCCCATTGAAGGTGAGGGCGAATTAGTCGTTGAAGGAGAAGGAGAGCCGCCTGCGGAAGGAGAAGGCGAAATGCCGGCCGAAGGAGAAGGCGAAACGCCTGTTGAAGGTGAAGGCGAAATACCTGTTGAAGGCGAGGGAGAGACGCCAGCCGAAGGCGAAGGCGAGACGCCATCCCTGTTTGACCTGTTGTATACAGGTTCAAATCCCGTGTATGCCCTTTCAGGGGACCGTGTTGAGTTGACCGTAACGCCCGTTAACAGTATCGGCGCGATACAGTACCGCTGGTACCATTCCGCGTTTGAGAAGTCCTTTCAACCGTTACCGGATGCTTTAGAAAGTACGCTGATACTTGTGCCGGTGACAAAGGCGCACGCAGGACGATACCAATGCCGGGCGACTGATGCAACAGGGCAAGCCCAAACCCCGGAGATTGTTGTGCACGTGGATGTGAAACTCCCGCTTCACAGCGCGGCCTTCCTGGCCCTGGTTATCCTGGCGCTCGGGTTGCGGGGCGCAAGCCGCGGGACAGCACGACCCGGCAGACATAAACGGCCCCCGGAGCGCTGAAACAGTTGCAGTTGAAACAACCGGAACAGACCTCGCCCGCAGCGCGAATACGGATTCTTTCATCCTTCCGGGTTGCGCAAAATACATTTTGTATAGATCCCGGGTTAGTCGTCCCAAAGGTCGCAATTTCGATATTGTCGCTGTCTGCCGTTACAGAAGATAATCGTACCGTAGACGGCAGGCAACAGCGGCTTCCACAATGGACCGGAACCCTTTCTTTCGACAACCCGCCAGGGCGATTTGCGCGCACACTTCAGAATCTGAAGCGGCGTTATGATGTTTCAAGGCCAGGTGTAAATGACCGGCGACAGCATCCAACGAGTGCGAACGGAGTTCAGGCCATATGCGGCGTGAAAGCTGACAAGTACATACGCAGGAAATCTTGGGGCATGTGATGCCATAGTATCCGAGCGTATCCCGCAATACAGCGGTGTCGAAGGGGGCATTGTGCGCCGTTATCGGCCGATTGCCAATAATCGCACACACCTGCGGCCATATCTCATTAAAAGCGGGTTCATGCCTGACCTCATTCCAGGATATGCCGTGAAGGTACGTGAAGACGAAGTGATTTTCGGGGGGTCTGATTAAGAAATGACGCCTCTCAACAATGACCCCGTTTTCGACGGCAACCAGTCCGATAGCACAAGCACTGGTGCGTTTGTAATTGGCTGTTTCAAAATCCACTGCCACGAAGTCCATCACCGTTGCACCCTATGGTATGCGCTGCGTTACGTCACTGTTATAAAAAGCGGTTTGAGGAAAATATAACGCACTTTGCCGGTTGATTTAAACTCTGCACTGACTCCTGAGAAACGCAATTCTCAACCTGTTACCTATAAACAAGTCCACACTTCCTGACCTCGTCGGAATTGCATATGGCACTCGTAACAAACAAAAAAAACGGAGCAAAAAGGGACTGATGACGAAATAGCCACGATTAAACCAAGGATACAAGTGCTTTGCTAACATTGGCTATTTCGTTGTCTGTCCCTTTCTTGCGGCCCATACGAAGAGGACTGTAAAAAAAGTGCCAACATGAATTCCGAAATATTTTTATTAAACCCGGTCGAGTTCAGGAAGTCTGAAGTTAATTCTTGTAGGCCGGGCGGAGCGGAACCATGTGCTATGCCGCTCATTTCTATATAAGCCCGCAAAGAATTGCGAGTGCTTGGGACATGCATGGGGCAAAGCGTAACCCGCCTTCACGACGTACGCGTTGAGACTCAAAGGCGGGTTCCGCTTGGGATAGTTCATGTCTCTTGCGGAGGACGTATACCTTGGATGCATGTAACATAAGAGCATAAATTGTTGTGTTCCGCTCCACCCTGCCTTACAAAATTGTTTCTCCGTACAATTAACCCCGGCGCGTCGGGGTAGTTTGCTCACAAGAAAATGGAATAACCCTGCGCCGTAGCGTGGCCACCCCGGAGGGTCTGAATAACGGCTTGAATACCTTCTCACACGTTACAGGCGCAGATAAATCCGTTTCCTGTTCAGGTACCACACGAAAAGCAGGGACAGGAAGAGGGACACGCCCATCTTCAGCAAGTAGCCGCCGTCCTCGCCGACCCATGCGGCAACGCTGCCCCCGACGAAACGTTCTGAAATCTTGTTGAATTCGATCAGGTTTCTGGCGAGATAGATGGTCAGCGGATTCACCCCGATCCACACGAATGGGGCGGTCCACCAGCGTACCTGAAGCACATCCACGACAAAATAAAACAGGCCCAGCAGCAACAGGCTGTATCCGCCCGCCACACAGACATAACTTGGCGTCCACAGCTTCTTGATGATGGGGCAGTACATTCCCCACCCATAGCCGACCGCCGCAAGGGCGCACCCGGCCAGAAATAATCCCGCCGCCTTTGTCAGCGGCCGGAAACGGGTGGACTTTAAGGCAAACCCCGCCAGCACGCCCAGAAGACAGGTGCCCACCGCCGGGAGGGTGCTCAACAAGCCTTCGGGATCATAGGTTCCATAATGCTTGCGGCCGGGCAGGTACCGGGTATCCAGCCAGCTTGCCCAGTTTTCCCCCTCCCCCCAGGACACCGCGTCGCTGCCGGGGAGGGGCACAAAACTTAACAGCGCCCAGTATCCGAGCAGGGCGATAAGCAGCACGGCGCCCAGTCCTTTCCAGTCCAGAAAACAGAACAACAGCCCCGAAAAGAAACAACAAAGGGCGATGCGCTGCAACACCCCCATAAGCCGCACCTCCGGCCAGGGCGCCGCCAGGCCGCCGCTATAGAGAATTCCCAGAAGAAACATAAGGACGCAGCGGCGCAAGAGCCGTCGCAACGCTGCGGTCCGTCCCTGCTCGCGGATAAGCCTGCCCATGAAAAACACCGTGGACACCCCGGCAAGAAAGACAAAGAGCGGAAAGATCAAATCATAGAAATAGAACCCCTCCCACTTCGCATGCTCCAGCTGGCGCAGCACGATTTCCTTGGCGGGACTGCCCAGCATCCGGCCGATGCCCAGCGCGAGTCCGGCCCCGCCGACCAGCCAGAACATGTCAAAGCCGCGCAATACATCCACACTGACAACCCGTGCCCCAGGCTCCGGCTGCCCGGAACGGGCTTCCTTAACACCTTCAGAAGGGGTATTCATCGATGAGTTCTTTCTCCAGTATTTCGGTGAAAAACATTGCTCTTGGAACACAACCGATCCACAGCGCCTTTGCCACACGTCCCGGTAACCTGCGCGGATTCGGCCGCGGCGTCTTCGACACATCCCCCCCATGAAAAAACCCCTGTAGTGACAGGGGTTTAAAAAATAATGGTGAACGGGGCGGGGCTCGAACCCGCTGCCATCGGATTAAAAGTCCAAATAAAAATATTCAAAACACCAATGAATACAAGGTTTTTCAAACAACCATGCACTCTACCATGCACTACTTAACCTTAAGTTAGTAACTTTAGTTTTCTATCAATATTTTATCATCTGTTCTAATGAAAAAACAATTATAAAATTAATCTTGAGGACTAATTGTAAAAATGTGGCATCCCTTGTCTACCCGCATCTAAGAAAATCCTTGTACAAGTTAGATTTCCTCAAAGAAACGTTTTACCTCAGACTTTGATACACGAGTACCCAGACCTTTGCTTGACCCAACAGCAAAATAATCTTACGATTGCTACTGATAATGACCCTGTTCCATTTGACCCATTCCACTTGGTACCTGCAACAAGAAAATGTCCCATCAACACAGGAGCACATGCGGATAGTAAAGATGATAACGGGGATATTGTGGACTGTATTGTTGGCGGCGGTGATGATTACGGGATTCAATTGGGCGAAAGGATACTTAGGCCCTGTACTCGTGGAGAGCAAAACTACGGTGAGCATTACCGATTTGCTGGTGATGCTGACAGCGGTTTCCCAGGAGAATAAATTCGTCCTATACCGGATGGCCGTGTCGGACAGGCAGGACCCGCAGGGATTTACGCTGAACGATAAGGGCGAGTTGGACCCCGAAGGGAAACTGCTGCTGGACTATATTGGCGTCTGCGAAGTGGAGGCATGGATACCGATGGACCAGGTGCGACTGGGCATGGAAAATTCCACGTTCGTTGTGCGGATTCCCCCCATAAGTACAAACGCCATCGTAAATTACCAGATGAGTTTCGTGTGGCACGAATCTAAAGGTATTCCGAACGAAGCGGTGCCTGCGGTTATTGAAGCGATACGCAACAGGGCTGCGAAACAGGCTGAAGAACGGGATATCGTCAAACTGGCACAAGAATCGGCCGAGCGGTGGTTTACCACGTTCTTTGGGCCATTCAGTGAGACGGTAGAGGTTCGCTTTGAATCATAAAGGATTGGTGTAAGAGCGGATTGGTTCATTCCTCCGCTCTTTTTTTTGCGCCTATTATTTTTGGAAAGGCGGCTCTTGGGCATGAACCTTACCGTAACATGTTACGGTGACGCATGGATAGGCAATAGTTTTTCTTGCGAATATGGCCTGCGCGAGTATACATGGGGGGAGTGGAGCGAGATGCGGGGATGGGTGCGGGGATAAAGACAGGGACGGCGGTTTGGGGCTTGGTGAATTCATGGGGGAGGGATAAGGGGAGCTGGGCCATTACTGTTTCCAATACATAGCCCTATACGCATTAACACTGCGCCTTACCCCATTCTTAGACCACGGACCGCCAAATTTAAGGTGGAATCTGTGTCTCCTG
>JAKLHG010000195.1 GCA_022710255.1 Candidatus Hydrogenedentota bacterium | reverse complement strand
AAGACGAAGTGGCACGCCTCTTCGGCGGCGCCACGGCAAAACGGTTCATGGGTAAGCGCGGCGGCGAGGAAATGGATGAGGCGCCCCTGAACATGCGGATTCTGTCCCGATCCATCGAGTCAGCCCAGCGCAAAGTGGAGGAGTACAACTTCGAAGCGCGCAAGATGCTGCTTGATTACGACCAGGTCATGGACAAACAGCGCAAGTACATTTACGGTCTGCGCCATGAAATCCTCGAAGACCATGACCTGACCGAACATCTGCACCGTATGTTCGAAAACGTCATCGCGGATATTGTGGATGCCTACGCGCCCCAGGACAAGTTGCCGGATGAATGGGACATGGAAGGCCTGGAAGCCGCCCTGCACTCCATGTTCAGTTTTGAATTTGATGTGTATGCTGCCGGGGACGGGGAGCCCGCGCCCCTGGGCGAAGATATTTTCAATCAGTTGCTCCGGGAATATGCGCGGCGCGAAGCGCTCTTCGCCGAAGAACTGCGGGAACATTTCCAGGGGCATCCCGACGAAATTTATGCCGCCATCAGTCCCGAGAAGTTCGCGCGCAAGCGTTTCCATGAAATTGAATCGAATGAACTCCTGCGTATTATCGACGAAAAATGGATTAATCATCTTTATGAGATGGACTACCTGCGCGAATCCGTGAGGCTGCGCGCCTTCGGGCAGAAGGATCCGCTGCTGGAATATAAGCAGGAGGGGTTCGAACTCTTTGAAGGCCTGATCCGTGCCATCGAAGAAAATGTGGTCCAGATGCTGTTCCGGATTACCGATCCCGCACGCCGGCACCGGATACAGCCGGGCGCGGCCCGCCACGCGCCGGGCGTTCAACGTGAACGCATGCGGGATTATCAATATACGGGCGCCGATAAGGAAGCCGGGCGCAGTTTCACGGCCATGGACGCCAGCCGCGTCAATCTGGCCGCTGCGGCTGCGCCGAAATCGGGTGCCCCGTCCAAACGTGAACCCGTGCGTGTTGTGGAAAAAATTCAGCCTAACGACCCCTGCCCCTGTGGAAGCGGAAAGAAATATAAAAAGTGTTGCGGCCGCGTAAACACCTGATCCCCGTACTCATCATCCTGTTTTGGCTGGTCATGATGGGTATTCTGGTTTACCGTGAAGCGATTGTTCCCCGCATGTATCACGGCTTGGCTTCGCGGCGGATTGACATGCCCCAGTCGTTGAGCTTGGGCCTTTATTTCAGTGAAGACCAGCAGGTGGGGTATATCAACCTGCATACCGCGCCCGAGGAGCGGGCCGAGGAAAAGGGGTATGTTTTGAGCGCCAACGGGCGCGTTGAATTTCCTCTTTTTGGCCAGGAGACGCGACTGCAATTGATGGGTACGGCGTGGATGTCCGCCGTCAGCGGCCTGCGCGAGTTCGATTTTCATCTGAACGCGGCCGACCATGAAATGCGCATCGTGGGAACGGTTCAGGAAGGGATGGTGGATGCCACACTATATACGGCGGGCGAAAAAATTCCCTTCAAGTTGCCGGTCGGCCGGGAGTTGTTGTTATCCGGCAGCCTGGGCCTGAATGCCGCCTCCATGCCGCGGTTGCTGCCCGGTGAAGTCGCTTTTGTGGACGCTTTTGACCCGACCACCATGTCGGTGGGCCGCGCTAAAATTGAAGCGCTCCACTATGAGAGCCTTGAGGTGGCCGGCGAACCGCTGGAAACCATTGTGGTGGCCACCACCATATCGGGTATTACCACGCGCGCCTGGGTTTCCCAGGAGGAGGAAATCATCCGCGCCGAAACCCCGTTCGGGCTTATTATCAAGCGGGTGGACCCGCGGGAGGCTGTCGGACCGCTGCACCCTGACAATACAGCAGACATGGTCCGCAGGCTGGCCATCAAGGCTGCGGGTCCCGCACCGGACCCCGGTGCGGATGCATTGCGCTTGCATATCACGGGCATTGGTGAGGCGCTGATGCCGCCCCAGGATACCCGACAGCGCAGGACGGGAGACGCATGGCTGATTGTACGTCAGGACCCGAAAGACAGCACTCTGTCCGAACCATTCAGTGGCAGCGATATGGACCTGTATCTTGGTTCTGATATGTTTATTCAAACGGCCCATCCACGCATCCAGGAACTCGCGCGGGAAATTGTGGGAAGAGCAGAAAATCCCTGGGGAAACGCGGTACGCATACACGACTGGGTCTACGCGAACATTGCCAAGGAAAGCGTGCTCAGCGTACCCAGCGCGCTTACCGTGCTCGAGGTGCGCAAGGGCGACTGCAATGAACACGCCGTGTTGTTTACCGCCCTGGCCCGCGCCGCCGGGATACCGACCCGGATTGCCATCGGCCTGGTGTGGAGTCCCGCACTGGCGTCTTTTGGTTACCATGCCTGGCCCGAAGTATACGTGGGAAGATGGATGGCCATGGACCCCACCTTCGGGGAGTGTACGGCCAACCCCACACATATCAAACTGTTCACGGGCGGCATAGACCAGTGGCCGCGGCTGATGGCCTATATCGGCGCCATCAGGCTTGAAATACTTGAAGACCGGCAACCTCCGGTTTGATGGCGCGCCTCCCCTTGCGGGGCGGCATGACAGCATTCTCCGGAAACCATTAAGGAACGGGATCGGTTATGACCCATTCAATCCGCACCGAGCAATTGAGCAAGCACTTTGGAGATAACTTGGCTGTAAACTGTCTTGACCTTGAGATTGAACCGGGCACCTTTTTCTGCTTCCTGGGGCCGAACGGCGCCGGGAAAACCACCACCATTAAAATGCTTACCGGATTGCTGCATCCCAGTTCCGGCCGTGCATTGCTCGGCGGTTTCGACATCAGCAGGCAGCCGGTGGAAGCGAAAAGGCTGCTTGGTTATGTGCCGGACCATCCGTTCCTTTACGATAAACTTACCGGTAATGAATTCATGCGCTTTGTCGCTGGGTTGTACCGGATGTCCGATTCTGATTTCCGGATGCGTTGCGGCAGCCTGCTCGACATGTTCGAGCTTGCCGGTGTTGCGGACCAGCTTATTGAAGACTACAGCCACGGCATGCGCCAGAAACTGTCTTTTGCCTCTTGCTTTCTGCACGATCCCCGAATTGTCATTGTGGACGAGCCTTGGGTCGGCCTGGACCCTAAAAACATCCGGTTTGTTAAAAATTTCCTACGCCAGAAATGCAGGGAGACCGGGCTGACCGTGTTCATGTCCACCCACACCCTGGGCATCGCGGAAGAAATCGCCGATTTGATAGGGATTATCAACCATGGCCTCTTAAAAGCGGTGGGCACCGTCAGCGACATCAAGAAACTCCATCACCATCCCGGTTCGCTGGAAGACGTGTTCCTGGAGATTACCCGGGAAACGGAAGAAATACCGATTCAGCCCGGGGTGGCGATATCGGCGCAAGCGGGCGGCGCCCGGTCATGAACCAGATTTGGACCATCATCTTGGCAAAACTGCGCATTGCCCGTCATGAAGTTGCCGGTGTGCGTAACCAGTCCAAACTCAAGGTGGGTGTTATCACCGTGTCCGCCACCGTGCTTTGGATCGGCGCCTTTGTATTCTTTTACAAGGGATTTGAATGGTTGGTGGACTTCGGCGGCAGGGGCGGTGCGGAACTGAATTTAGGCGACCTGCTTATGGCGCGGTTGTTGAGTATCCTCACGCTTGCCATATTCCTGCTGCTGATTTTTTCGAATGCGCTGGTTTCCTTTTCCACACTTTACCGGTCCCAGGAGGTGGCTTACTTGATACAGGCGCCCATACGTTATGACCGCCTATTCTTCGCTCGCTTCTTTGAATGTGCGGTATTTAGTTCGTGGTCCCTGGCTTTTCTGGGTTCGCCGCTGATGCTCGCGTATGGGCTGGCCACTGACGCGCCCTTTATTTTTTATGTAGTTGTGCTCGCCTTTTTTTTGCCCTTGATTCTGACGCCTGCATCCATCGGTGCCTTGATTACCATAGCGCTGGCGCGTATTTTCCCGCGGTTGAAACCTGCCTGGCTCGCGGGGTTTGGGGTGGTGGCCGTCGGCCTGTTCTTCCTGTACATACGCCAAGTATTGCGAGGTACCCGGCTTTCGGATGACACTATTTTGCCGGTGTTCATGGACGCGACCCGCCGCGCCCAGTCCTGGCTGTTGCCCAGCCACTGGGCTTCCCAGGGCGTGCTTTCCGCGGCAAAGCACCATGCCGGTGCGTCCCTGTTCTGGTTTTTATTGCTTCTGTCGACCTCGCTGATGTTGCTGCTGGTGTCGGGTTGTATCGCGCAACGCCTGTTCTTCCCTGGCTATTCTTTTCTCGCGGGCCAGGACCGTAAGCGCATTCGCCTCCAGAATCGAGGAATGCTGAACCGCATTGAATGGCTCCTCTCCTTCGTTCCCAATCCCAACCGGGCACTGACGGTGAAAGACATCAAACTGTTCTGGCGCGACCCGACCCAATGGTCCCAGTTTGTGATTTTCTTCGGCATCATGGCCATTTATATCGCCAATCTGCGCAGCACGTCCAGGCACTATGAAGAGGAAATGTGGCGCAGCTGGATTGCCTGCCTGAATGTGGGTTCGGTGACGCTCATACTGGCCACCCTGACCAGCCGCTTTGTGTTTCCTCTGGTCAGCCTGGAAGGCCGAAGATTCTGGATCATCGGCCTGGCCCCGCTGACGTTCCGCAGTCTCGTCTGGCAGAAATTCTGGCTGAGCGTCGGCACCACTTCCCTGTTCACGGTGGGCCTCGCTTTTCTTTCGGCGTATATGCTGCAACTCGACTTTATATATTTCTGGATGACCGTGTACAGCGTTGCTATCGCCAATTTTGGCCTGGCCGGCTTGGCCGTCGGGCTGGGCGCGCTGTATCCGAACTTTAATGAAGACAATCCCGCCCGCATCGTCAGCGGCCTGGGCGGCACACTCAACCTGCTTATGAGCGTCGGGTATATTGCCGTAATTGTGGCTGCGCAAACCCTGGTGCTGCAATGGAACGCCATCGGGCGGTTTGGCGCAACAAGCACATTTCATTATGCCTTGGCGGGCGCCGTATTTGCCGGCGCTTTGATCACAGTGGTCTGCGTCGCTCTGCCCATGTATTTCGGATTGCGCAATCTGCGCGATAGGGAGTATTAACCATGTACGCATTCACCGTGGAAACGCATCATCACTCCGAGTTTGTCAACATGGACGCGTCCATACGGCGCCTGCTGCGGGAAAGCAGCCTGACGAACGGTTTGCTGCACCTGCATGTTCCCCACACCACCGCGGGTATTACCATCAACGAAAACGCCGATCCCGATGTGCCCCATGATATCACCTGCGCCCTGGAAAAAGCAGTCCCCTGGCGTTCTGCGGATTATCGGCATGGCGAGGGAAATAGCGCTGCCCACGTCAAGGCCTCCATGATGGGCGCCGGACTGACGTTGATCATCGAAGAGGGCGAGCCGCGGCTCGGCACGTGGCAGTCCGTCTTTTTCTGTGAGTTTGATGGGCCACGTCAGCGTACAGTCTGGGCGCTTCCAATATATCAGGCCGCACCGCCGCAAGCCCCCTGAATCCGGCCCTCGTATAAGTCCATATTGTCCATACCGGCCATAAAAATCCTATTCCACCAGACCCGAAGCCCAGGCGATGCCCCGCTGATACAAGGCGCGCGGGCCGGATGCTTCATACACCCTGGCATCATGCCCCAGCAGGCAATGAAACACGCGACCGCCGGGAACTTCCGTCACAAAGGCCATGGGATACCCGCGCTGGTCCACCACAGACTGGGCTTCACATAACACCCGGATCGGCGCGTTGCCGTCCAGACAGGTATACAGCTCATCGGTCACCTCGAAAGGAATCATGCCGGACGTGACCGGATGGGACTCCTGCGTCATGCTCACCGTAAAAGCGCCGTACGGGTCATGGGGGCGCAGGTCGGGATTGTAAATGCGTCCCGCTAGTTTTACAAAGCCGTCCCAGTCCTGGAACGCACCGCAGCCAAAATGACACAGGGCCAGTCCCTTCCCTGAAGCGACATGGGCGCGTATCCCTTCCCGGCACTCCGGACCCAGGGGCAACCGGTCATCATAGTTTTTAAAATGCACCACCGTGGCGTCATAATGGCTCAGGAGAGACGACCCGTAGATCGCGGGACATTCCGTAATGGAAACTTCAAGCCCTTTTACCTGCCTCAATGCCAGGGCAAGTGCAGGCGCGGTAGCACGCCAGTCGTGACCGGCGTAATCATCTCCTGTCACTATCAGCACGCGTTTCACCGTCTCGGAGGCCTCGCGCTCCAACAGCCAGAGTTCGTTCACCACGGCATTCGGGCCAGCCTCTTGGACGAAGGCCACGCGCAACGTACCACCCTGACTATAGGGTGCGGCCAGCGGCAGCAGCACACGCGCCCAGGTAGGCTTGTCGGCGTGAAACGCGGCGACGCGCACCGGCGGCAACACGGTTTGCCACGGTCCGGACGCACCGGCGGCAAACTGCACCGACTGAACGCGTCCGCTATTGTCGGCATCCCACCAGGTAAACCCGAGCACATAGTCCCGGTCCGGGCGGAGCCCGTCCAACAGAAACGTCACCCGTTCGGGATCGTAGAGCACGGAACCCAAGGCACCCGACACCCCGGGAAAATCATACCCCGCCCCGTTGAGGCAGGTCATGCTTAATTCACCCGCCGTGACTGTTCTTTCACTGTCGCTGCAGTCCAGATGCAACGCCATACGGTGGCCCTGCGGCAGCATGGCATCGCCGGAGGACAGCGATGGGGTTTCCAAAATAGTCTCCCCTGTGGCGCCTAGGAAGGCCGATAAGAGCACACTGGCTGTAAAAAAAACAATCTGACGGGACATAACGATCTCCTTATTGAGACAATGAAGAATCGGCATACAGTATACTCCGTTCCGTTATATGCGGGCGAAATCTCTCTTGAAGTATTCTTGCAGGCTGTATATAATACCCACGGGAAACACCGATTATCCCAATGTTCTTACGGATGCCACCCCTTACAGGATACGCATATATGAAGGAGCAACTTGCCTTACACGGCGGCACGCCCGTCACCACCGAAGTTTTTCCGGAACCGTGGCTGGGCCCGGCGGCTATTGGCGAAGAGGAGGTGGCGGCTGTGGCGGCTGTCGTGCGCTCCCAAAAACTGTTCCGTTTCCTGGACCCGGAACATTCAAAATGCGCGGAACTGGAACGCCGTTTCGCTGAAATGAC
>JAKLHG010000194.1 GCA_022710255.1 Candidatus Hydrogenedentota bacterium | reverse complement strand
TTCGCTTCGCTCGCAATGACGAGGAGAAGCATTTAAAGGTTACTATGAACATTGCCTCCATTCGGCTAAAATGTTACGTTTTTTTAGTTCTTAAACCATTACCGTCGTAACCGGTTAGGTTTTACTGATATCCGGACCCAGCGCAATCACGGTACCATCTTCACACCCGACAACAATAAGATTGGGTATCACGGCGGGATCGCTGATGAACCCGGCCATGCGCATTTCCCAGAGCCGTTTCCCGTTCTGAAGCGACACAAGAAACAAGGTATCCTCGGAGGCAATGACTACCTTGTCCCCGGCAATGATCGGTGACCCCGGTTCCCCGCCGAGTTCATGCTGCCAGCGCGGTTCTCCCGTAGTACGGTCCAGAGCATGCAGCATTCCATCCAGAGACGCGACCAGTATCCAATCGTCTTTGACCGCCGGCGTGGAAAAGACTTCCGACTCGCTGACCGGTTTCAGCCAAGCAAAGGCGTCTTTCTCCAGGTCCGCACACATAACCCTTCCGTCCCGGCAACCCGCATAAGCGAAACCATCAACGAGAGCCACGCCCCCGGCCACCTGCCCTCCGCCACCCTCGATATTTAAATCGTGGCGTTTCACGCCCGTGTCTAATGAAATCCCATGCAATGCCGCCGCACAACTTCCATAGACGGCTATCCCATCGCCCAAAGAGGGGGAACCGTCGGCTCGATCCACCGTTTCCGAGCGCCAGCGCACGGCACCGGTTGTCATGTCCAGGCGGACCAAAGCGCCGGTATCCTGTTCCAGCACAAGGAGGGCATTGGTATCGCGGTCATAATTGACCGTGCCATTGATAGGGCTTTCCAGCTGGGCATGCCACAAGGGTTCTCCCGTGTCGGTGCGTAGCGCCGTGACAAGACCGGTGTCCGTTCCCGTAAAAACGCTGCCTGCAAAAACGGCCGGCGGCGCATCCACATACACGGTTTCGGCGGTGTCCGCGGAATCCGCGGATGCTGTCAGTGGACGGCGCCAGGCAGGCTGCCCATCCAGCCCAAAGGCGAGCACTTCCGGCCGTGTCGATACCACAAAAATCCGCCCCCCGGAAATGACGGGCGGCTGTTCTACAGGCGCGCCCGCAGAGGCAACCCAAACCACGCGCAACACCTCCGGAAAGGAAGCATACGCCACTCCCGTCAAGGCAGCGTCCCCGTGATAGGTATTCCACTCCCCTGAAGCCGCAACCGGGGGTAACGAAACCTGCCCCGCCCTATCTTCGGTCTCGCGCGGCAAGGTGGGCGCATGTACCGTTCGTTGAAAATCAGGGAGATATAAGACCACTACAGCTGCGGCACAAGCAATAACAAGTATGAGGAGCAGAGTCTTTTTCCAGGCGTCTTTCATTTCCGGCATTCCTTATCTTACGTTCCGGCGCCCAACCCTACAATCCGATTATCCCCTGAAAACGTCACTCTTGAACGCAAGGGACAGGGCTTTCCCCCGTCCGCCCCAAGCGGGCGTTTTCATTACTGCATTGGCGCGGCACCAGGGTCAGGCCGCCATCACGCGGGAATTCGCATCCGTATTCACGATAAACCGCTACGGACGATCCCAGCACAGGGGCTGCCCCCCACCAGTATAAATATAATATTCACCCCTTTGCCAGAGATAAGCCGCGCGAATGGCAAACGACATCGGGCTCTCCCCATATTGCCAGTCCGCAATGCCTGCAACCGCCTCAGACATCACCAGGCGATAATCCTCATTGCTGTCCGCCGGATGCGGCGGCGCGGGCGGCGTGGCCCGAAGATAAGGATACCCCTTATTCCATTGCGTGCCCGTGTCTTCGATCCAGGTGTCCGCGAAGTTCCAGTCCACATAGGTATTTCCCGCGTGCGGGGCAGTCATTTCAACAGTGGCGCGCCCCGTGCCCCCGGCGCTCAGGTCCTGCCCCGTGATCTCCACATCCCAATAACCGCCGGTGACGACTCCGCTGTTTTCTCCCGCCAGCCCGCCGATGGAAACGGCCTCCTCACCAGCCGTCACCCCGCCTGCGGCATAAGCATTTCCGATGATACTGTTATTAATACCGACCAGGCCGCCTACATATTCATAGCCGCCAGTGACGGTGATGCGCGAATAACAGTCCAGCAGGAGACTGTTGGACAGCCCCTCTCCATTACGCCCGAGGAGGCCGCCTATATAGCGGTCTGTTCCGGTTACCGCGCCGACGGCATGGCACCGCCTTACCGTGCCGTAAGCCTGGGACCCAACCAGGCCACCCACCAGCGAAGCTCCGAAAACCGATACATTCACGAAACAATCTTCAAAAATGCCGCCATCACTCATGGCCACGAGCCCGCCAACCCGGTAACGGCCCGTTACCGTTCCGCCCCGAATACCCAGGTTGCGTATGGTACCCCCGGTGCCCACATAGGAAAACAACCCGACAAAATCCTCTTCCGGCCGATTAATGGTAAGGCCGATAATGACATGTCCCTGACCGTCCAGTACCCCTTTGAAAGAGGCACTTTGTGTAAAGTAGTTATAGACACCCAGCGGGATGAAACC
The DNA here is from genome assembly GCA_022710255.1 of Candidatus Hydrogenedentota bacterium. Classification (GTDB taxonomy): domain Bacteria; phylum Hydrogenedentota; class Hydrogenedentia; order Hydrogenedentales; family CAITNO01; genus JAAYBJ01. The sequence goes on along the minus strand of JAKLHG010000194.1, from coordinate 4,658 downwards.
AGCCCCGTCATTCCAAAGCGCCGTGCCCGTAGCATCAATATCCCCCGCCAGCGCATAGGCGCCATTCAGGGGATAAGCGTCATCGTTTCCTATCTTTTGCAGGTCCTCAATAGTATTGAGGGATATCGCCTCTCCTCCCGCGTAGTGAAGGACAAGGGACAAGAATACGCCGCACACCAGCAAGAGTTGTTTGGACATCATTTCTCACGCTCCTGTAGTATCCGCTTTGATTTCGAGGCCGCCCGGTTATCCTTTGGGACCTGAGCCATTATAGCACTTTTTCACTAAATCACCGTCGTGATGGAAACGTCCAGCCGGGAAAAATTATTCATGCCAGTTGCAACGGCCATGGCTGTTGACGTATAACAGGGTGTCTAAAGGAGTTGTTGTTTTCGTGGCAAGACCGGGCGAAGCGATAGATGCTCCCTCCGGAGTATCACCATTGCGCCGCGATGAAAGAAAACCAAAGCCGCCTGCACGCCGTTACCGGCATGTGGGCCCAACCGGGAGGATGTACACATGACAAACTACTTGGGTGTCGAAACGCAGTATGTACTGGCAGCGTGTGTGGCCTTTTCGGGCGTGTTTGCCCTGGGCGTCATTTTTTCCATTCTGGGCAGTGTGAAATTGAAACTGGCCGAGGCGCTGAACATAGACAATGCCAAGGTCGGCAAACTTATTTCCGCGCTGATGTTCAGCTGCATGATTGCGCTGCTGTTCATCGGCCCGTTGACGGACGCGCTAGGGTACAAAGTAATCGCGCTGACCGGGTTCGCCTTGGGCGCCGTCTGCGTCTGGCTGCTGGCCGGGGCCCGCTCCTTTGGTGCAGCTCTGATCGCCTGCCTCTTGATGGGCATCGCCGCCATGTGCGTAAACGTGGTGGGCAACGACCTGGGCGTCAAGGTTCTGTTCGGTGGGGATAACGCCGCGCGTGCCAGTAATTTGCTGAACGTTTTTTTCGGCGTAGGCGCGCTCATCACGCCCCTGATTCTGGCCTACCTGCTCGCATTTCTGGGGTATAAGATGACGGTGGGACTGATCGGCGTACTTCTGTTTATCCCGATAGGATACGCGTCTTTTACGGCGTTTCCACAACCCGCCTCCGGATTTGAGTTCAACCAGGTTCTGGGCTTGCTTTCCAACACGGCCGTGTTGATGAGTGGTCTGACACTGTTCTTCTACATCGCCTTGGAATCCACCATGGCAGGGTTTGTCTCCACTTATCTGAAAGAGCATAAATTCGGGGACAAGACGGCCAACACCCTGCTCAGCGCATTCTGGATCAGCCTGATGGCCGCCCGGTTGACCACCGCCATTTTCTTCTCCGGACAGGTGGACCCGGCCATGCTCGTGCCTGCCCTTGGTGTGTTGGCGGTTATCGGCATCGGTATTATGGTCACGGCCTCTTCTCCCGGTCTGGGTGTGCTGGGCACGCTGGTGACCGGTTTTGCGTTGGGCCCGATTTTCCCGACCCTCGTCGGCGTGGCCTATTTAAAAACAGGAGCCATGAGCGCAGGTACGGGTGCCTCCATGTTCAGCCTGATTTTTGCTATCGGCCTGCTGGGCGGCACCATCGTCCCGCCGCTTATCGGTTCCTATGCGGCCAAGAGTACCCTGCAGAAAGGGCTGAATATCGCATTGGGCGTCGCCGTGGCGCTGGTCGTGGCAAGCTGCGTTTTATGGCTGGCTATTCCCGGCGTGGAGGCAGCCCCGGCAACGGCGCCTACCATTGAAGTGGAAACGGTAACACCCCCTGTTGAAACGGCGCCTGTAGTGATTGAACCTCCGGCCGTGGAAGTCAACGAGGCGATTGAAGTCCCGGCGGTACCCGAAGCCCCCGCAGTGCCCGAAGTCCCGGCGGCACCTGAAACTCCGGCGGTACCTGAGGCCCCGGCGGCACCTGAAGCCCCGGCAGTACCCGAAGCCCCGGCAGCCGATGCTGCACAGTGATTGTTTTGCCGCGCACAACGCGGATATTATCAGAATAACTATAACGAATCAGGACAAGATGCCGGCGCGAAGCAGTGCGCGAGACCGTGCTGTTTTGCGCCGACTTTTTTAAAGTATCAGTACAAGGCCAGTTTACCATAGCGGGTGAACACACCATGACTTCCCTGCCTGAAAATTCCAGCATCGGTATTGTGGTTCTGGGATGCGACAAGAATACGGCCGATGCGGAACATTTCGCCGGTCTTTTACAAAGCCGGCTCCCTGCGGGAACAATGATTTATTCCCTAGAGGCACCGTATGAAAGTGCCGCCGCACCGGACGCGGTGGTAATCTTCACCTGCGCTTTTATCCATGACGCCAAGGAGGAATCCGTTGCCACTATTTTGGAGTGGACCGCCGCCAAACGGGAGCGCGGTACGCCCCGTGCCGTTTATGTGGCCGGATGCCTGGCTCAGCGCTACAGGCGGGAACTGGAAGCGGAAATGCCGGAGGTGGACGGCTTTTTCGGTATTCACGAACTGGGTGTCCTGGTAAACCGGCTGTGCACCGAAAGCACCGGAACTCCCTGTGCCTTGCCTCCCCGAAAACGGCTGCGGGATACCTCCTATGCCTTTCTGAAAGTCGGCGACGGGTGCGGACGCGGGTGCACCTTCTGCATCATACCGGCCATCAAGGGCCGACGGTCTGTTTCCCTCCCGAAAGAGAAGATCCTGGCCGATGCCACCGCACTCATCGCCTCGGGCGTTCGCGAACTGAACCTGGTGGCCCAGGACATCACCGAATACGGCAAGGATTGCTACAGCGAATATCGTCTTGCCAACCTGCTTGCGGACTTGTGCGCGCTGCAGGGAGACTTCTGGATACGCTGCCTGTATTGTTATCCCACCGGCATCACCGACGCGACGCTGGAGCAACTTGCCGGCCAGCCCAAAGTTGTACCCTATCTCGACATTCCTCTCCAGCATGTTTCCCCGGCCATGTTGCGGGCCATGGGCCGTCCTGAAAAAACAACCTATGTCGCGGACCTTCTGGACAAGGTGCGAAGCAAGGTACCAGGAATCGTAGTGCGTACCACCATGATGGTGGGATTTCCGGGGGAAACGGATGCGGACCATCACGCCATGCTCGATTTCATACAGGCTCAATCCTTCCCCTGGCTGGGCGCCTTTGTATACAGCCCCGAGGAGGATACCCCGGCGGCAAGCCTTAAAAATCGCGTCCCGAAACGTATCGCACAACAACGCTTTGATACCATCATGCAGACCCAAGCCGCCATCACGGAGCAATTTAACCAAATGCGTATAGGCACGATGGACCAGGTGCTGATCGAGGGATACGACGCGGACATGGGGATTTGGAAAGGGCGCAGCCGCGCGGAAGCGCCCGAAGTGGACGGTATGATGCTAATCGAGCACGACGGACCACTGACGCCCGGACAGTTCATACAGGCAAGGATAACACGCGCCGAGGTATACGATGTATATGGAAGGGTAGTACGGGATTCTCAGTGACCTGTTCCCGCATCCGGATCGATATAGACAGATGTACCCACGGGGATGCCATTGTAAAGCCGGATGATATCCTTGTTGTCAAGTCGTATACAGCCTTTGGACGACGGCACCCCCAAACGTTCCACATCGTTGGTACCGTGGATGTAAATAAAACGCTGCAGCGAGTCCACCACGAATCCTTCGGCGTCTTTGCCTTTGTTTATCCCGGGTTCCAGCCCCTCCATGATGAATACCCGCGTCAGCACGAGATCCTCCGGGGTCTCCTCCCCCGGTTTCCAGATTTTGGCGGTGACGGCGCGGGAACGGAACACACGCCCCTCGGGCTCGCCATCCCCAATCCTTTCCACGATACGGTGCCAACCCGGCGGCGTCTGGTAACTGCCAAACCGGGCCCCCACCCCAGTTTTAGCGGTGGAACACGTATATTTTTGAATCACCATGCAGTCTTCCACGACCCGCAGTTTCTGTTTGGCCACGGAAATCCACAGGCCAAGTCCCTGACCAACCTGTTTGTCCCAACCTGAGCGTTTCCGTTCCTCTTCGGTCAACATCTCATATTCGGCATCCATAGATTGCGCAGGTTCCTTTTCATCCCTCAGTAGTACCGCGGACGCGGGCAGATTCGCACCGGGATCCGCAGCCGCTTCCGGATACGGTTCGCAAGCGGCAAGTGCCACACCCGCACTGAATATCAATAAGCACCGAATCACATGCATCCAGTTCATACTACTCTCTTTCCATCTACTATTTACGGGATTACTGCGTCATACCCCCGGAGAATTGCCCCCCCCTCGGCTATAGGATACCCTTTGTGCACAGCAACAGGCACCCGGACACCCCCTTGAGATCCCTTTCCCTGCAGCATCGTTACCCTGATTATATACCAATTTAGGGTAAAAATTCTCTTTGATGTATCAGGGCATTTAAATACCTTCTTCCAGGAAGAAGTGGGGCCTTCGGCGCAAAGAAAACGCCTGTATCACCGCATTTCGCCTTTTCACGCCAAACAATACCAAGCACCGTCATTCCGGTTTTTCGCGGTCTGGCGCCCTCTCCGTTACACGTCCTGTTTCCACCGCAAAAACCGGAATGACACGTTGTTTGTGGATAAGTGAACTATGCTTCGTCCGGGACTTCGCCCGGAAGAAGAGGCGCCTTCGGCGCAACAAAAATGTACCATCGTCTTTCATTACAAAC
>JAKLHG010000193.1 GCA_022710255.1 Candidatus Hydrogenedentota bacterium | reverse complement strand
GCGTCGGCGGGCAAACATGACGGCTTTTTCACGTGCATATTGCCGCGCCAGCCGCTGTTCGTCCGGTTTCAGGCGGCCGTCGGGGTTGGATTCTTTCAAGGCACGCACATACTCCCCGTAGGTGGCTTCGACCGCAGCCTCCAGCGCCTTGAGTGCTTCGAGGAGGCGGCGACGCTTGTGGGCGCGCAGCCACGCGCTGCCTTTGAACAGCGTCCAAACCGCGCCGAGTAGGGTGACCGCCGCCGTCAGCACCGTCTCCGAATGCAGTATGTCCATGGTACTCATGATAGTGGTTCCTTTCCGGTCAGCGGGCCCGCGCGCGGTTGTCCGCGTGCACGTGCCCGTCCGCATAGTCGTCCTTTACCCAGTCGAAATACAGGCGGCAGAACCTGCCCAGTGTTTTCTGGGGCACGGCACTCCCCGTACGCGCGACCCGCGCTTTCAGGTCCGCCGCAATCCCGCCGAATTCAGCGAGGTGACGCGACTGCCGCGCCACCAGACCGCCCTGGTCCGCCCATCCGTAGCGTGCCGCGAGCCGTTCCAGGTCCTCGCGAGTGCGCACTGCGCCGGTGATGATTACCTGGACGGTTTCGCCGTAAAAGGCGCCCAGGTCGCGCCTCACTTCTTCCAGCGAACGCAGCGTCAAAGGGTGCACCATGGCCAGCCCGTCCCTGTTTTCAAATTCCCGGAGTTTGAAATGGCTCACCGGCCTGCCGTCCAGCAGGGTGGTCAGGGGGATATCATTACGTCTTGTCATAGGGGATCCTTTGATGACCGGACCGACCCTGCCGGTCGGCCCGATCAAGGGGTTATGCCGCGTTCGAGAGTACGACGCGCGCCCGCTCATAGAGAATGGCGAAATCGGTCACCACCGTCAGGTAGGCCCGGTCCCACTGCTGATGAATCAGCTTGTCATTTTCAAGGAGCAGATCCTGTTCCGTCAGTTTCTGCGCCGCGTAGCCCGCGTCCAGGAGGGTGATGCGGTTGTCCGGCTGGTCCGGCAGAGGCACCAGTTTCATGCCCAGCGGGGTCGGCAGCGTTCCGGTCCGGGCAAAGTCGAACAACAGCACATTGGACAGCTGTTCCATCATCAGGATGGTGGTGGTGGCCTCCGGCCCGGCCAGCACGTGGGTCGGCGTAAAACCGTTGCCCAGCAGCAGCTGCAGGTAGCCGTTGACCAGGTCCCGGTAACTCCAGGCGCCCGCTTCCTCCGCTTCCATGGTTTCCGGCGCCGTGACGCCGGAACCGTCGCCGTAGGCCAGCACATGCGCCAGACGCGCGTCCAGGTTGCGGCCGAGGCGCTCGCCCATCCGCCGCAGGTGAATGCGCAGTATATCCACCGACATGCGGCGGATGACCTCATACGAGGCGATTACGCCGCGCCCTTTCTTGTCCAGTCGCACCACCCGGTCCCCGTAGCGGATGACCGATTCCGGTATGGCCCCGCCTTCCGCCACCTGGCGCAGTTCCTCCTCTCCGGGCGACTCGGTCACGTACGGCACATCGTAGACCGCGCCGGTAACGCGTTCGTCGCGCGCGATCAACCCGGGATACCGGGGGTTCTGGCGCATGCCCGCCACCACCGCCTCGCGCACCACCTCGGGGAACAGCCATTTCGCGTTCGGATCGCTGAGGAAGAAACGCTCCACCGTGATGCGCTTCAAATCCACGCCGAATTCCCGGGCGCAATAGTCGTCCAGGGTCGTGTCCAGGGCGCGGAAATACTGGCCGTGTGTCAGGTCCAGTCCCGCGAGTGTGTCATACAATTCGCGGCCGCGCATCGCCTGCAACTGTTCCGGCGCGCGGCTTAAAAACGAAACTTGCTCTTTTACCAAATCGTCGCGTTGACTCATTGTTACCTCCTTGTTGATGGTTGTCCGGTTCCTACAGCAGCACTTCCACCGTGCCGGCCGCACTGTCGACCTTTACCGCCAGGCCTGTTGCGTTCGCCGCGTTCGATCGGGTCACCAGGCCCGCTTCTACCGCGCCCGCCACACCGGAGATGCCGTCCACCGCCGGGACTTCTCCCGAATAGCGAAAGTCACATATGCCCCGCACCCGCACGGGCACCGCCGCTCCGTTCTCGACGCAATCCGTCAGCACCTGCCCGAAAACGATATCGCCTTCGGCAAAGCTGCTGGTGACCTCGTAATCGCCGGTCAGTTTCACCGCATCGCCTCGTTGCAACGACACGTCGCCCGTGTCCGGCGTTTTACACGTGATGATGAGGGCGCTCACGGGCCCCCCAATGTCTCCAAATGCCATAACCGTCTCCTTTCATAAGTTCATACGTCACACTTCACCTTTTCATCTCTACTCCCCCGCGATGCGGAACGCCTGTTGCGTCCGCGCGCGGGCTGTCGTTTCGTCTTCGGGAAGTTTCTCCGGACGCGACATCGGCGAAGGCGGATGCGCCCGGTCATGGCGCGTTTCCACCTTCGCGAGCCGCTCGCCAATCTCAGTCAGGGTCATCTCCGCCAGCAGGCGGCGCCAGCCGGCCTCGTCGAAGCCGTCCCCGTCCAGGGCGCGGCTCAGCCCGCAAAAGCGTTCCACGGCCCGGGTGCGCGCGGTCCATCCGTCTTCGGCAAGGCCCGGAAGAGCCGCAAGGGACACCCGGTGCGCGCGGGCCACGTCCGCAAGAGCGCGCATGGCATCCACCTGCGGCGCCGGGCACCGTTCCAACGTAAGCGCGACTGTTTCGTCCTCGCTGCGCAGGAGCATGCTGCAGCGTCCTTCTTCCCGGGAAAGCCACCCGTACACGCCACTCCGTTCACGGTGCGCGTCCCGATCCTGTTCGAGCCAGGAGACCGGATGCGGCAGTTTTTCCGTTGCCCAGCACCCCGCTTCCAGCGCGGCGCCCGCAATGCGAAAGCCTACCAGGCAGTCACCGTTTTCCAGGCGCAGGTCGAAGTGTTCCCCGCCCGCGTCGGTGTGTCGGTGCAGCACGAACCGGCCCACCGGCTCCGGAGCGTCCGCTTCTCCGCCTTGCGCTTCCATCCGCTTTATTTCCGTTACTTCCCAAAACATGCGCGTCCTCCTTTCTGTTTGTTGTTGTCGACGACGCCGGTTCATTCCGTCCATACCGTCAATAGGGTCAATACGGTCAACGCTGTCCATTCATTCCCGCCGCCCGCCTAACCCAGCACTTGTCCCACCAGTGTCACGACCATACCCGCCAGGTTCGCCACCAGCAGGGCGGTGCCCCGCGCCAGCGCCGATTCCAACCGGGTCATACGGTCTTTCAACTCGCGCACCGACTCCGTCAGCGCCCGGAACTCCACCTCCGCCGCGCGCTCAAAAGCGCACTGGCCGCTGCATCCCGTGTTCTCCATTTCACGCCTCCTTTCTTTTGTCCGTTTCATCCGCTTCGTCTTTCCCGCTTACTCCCGCGCCCATCCTGCGCTCCACAGTTCGATGGGCCGGTGAAACAGCGCGCGCCCTTCGGCCAGCGCTTCCACTGCGGGAACGCGGGCCCGGCGCGCATTTCCGTGTTGCTGCGCCACGAAACGCGTGCCTTGTGAACCGGCGGGCACTACGGAGCCTTCGAGCACCTCCATCACGCCGCGCATCACAAAATGGCACACCTCGTTCCCATAGCGGCGTCCGGGCACATGGGCGCAGGTGCGCAGGTCCTTGCCGCATACCGAACACTCGGGACGCTGGAAGGAGAATCCGATGGACGTTTCACGGTAGACGCCGCCTTCGATGTTCAGAATGAAGTCCCGGTTCCCCGAAGAGCGCAGTACATACACCTCCGGCCGCACGGAGACGCGGTCCCCTTCCCGGTGCAGTCTTGACCGGAAGAAGGTGCCTCGCGGCAGGGAGCCCGACAGGTCATGCCGTTCCATCAGGGGCCGGCCCGGTGTCAAGGTGTTGATGCGCTCCAGTTCCTCTTCCGGAAAACGACTGTAATGCCGGTCCACCGCGTTGTTGCACAGGTCCAAGGTGAACACAGCCACTTCTTCCGGGAGCAAGGTCCTCAGCGTGAACCGGTTGACCTCCTCCATCCGGTCCCCGGCGTTTTCCTGCGTACCGGCCACCACCCCCCGTTGACTGAATACAAACGGTTCCAATTCCATGTCATAGTCCTCCAGGGAAAGGCACGGTCGGCCTTTCCGTCGTTCAGGTTCCTTACATCCTCTCACTCACCCGCTTCGCTTCCGCCAAATCAATCACCCCGGCTTCCAGCAACCGCAATGTCCCGGCGATCTCCTGGTTGCGGGCGTTTGCCTCCTTCAGCACGTCCACGGTGCGGTTGCTCTTCATGCGTACTGTTGTACGTGCGTCCATACCGCACAGGGACAGCTCCAGATTGTATAACCGTTCCAGCAGTTTGCCCACCCGCCGGTTTACCGTTTCCACCTGCCGGTTCACCACTTCGAACTGGGCTGTTCCGTAAGTTTCCGTGGAGCCGTAGTTGCGGCCCATAAGCACCGGCATCATGTGCATTCCCGTGATGACCTGCTCTTCCACCGCTTTGTGGTTGTCATAAAACAGGAGGTTTTGCTGGTTCCCGCCCAGAACGGATACCGCCACATTGTCGAAAGTCACCAGGTTTTGGTCTATCTTCGTGCCCTGAAGCAGTTCCCGGAGCCGCTCCAGGTTGGCCCGCATCCGCGCCTCGTACGCTTCCTGCGTTTCATCGGGTTGACGATCCTCCGCCGCGTACCGCACATGCAACTTGTTCCATCCCGCGTTATGTGTGGCCTGCGCCATGTCGCAAAGCAGGCGCTGTTGCATTTGCACCGTCACCGGCAGGGAACGCAGCATGCTGCGTCCGTAAGGATTCGTGCCGTCCCGGTCCAGGCCCACATAGAGAAACCGGTCTTCCGGCAGGAGTATGGTCTCCCCGTCATAGACCTGGCAGGCCTCGATCCGGCCGTTCCGATGGCGGAAGCGGACGGTCCAGATGTCCACCGGGACCACATCGTAGATGCCTGCCCGTTCCTGCCCCGGAATGATCTCGAGACCCGCCGCCCCGTATGTAAATAAGGAAGCGTAGAAAATATCGAGCAGACCGGTTACCCCGCCGTTGGTCACATGCACCCGTGCCTCAAACGCGTGGGCCGCCGCTGCTGCGGCTTCCGCCGCAGGTCCCTCAAAATGCGTCTCATACCCCGCGTGGCAAAGACGTTTCCAGGTCCAGACCGCATCGGATACATCGGGAATCTCATCACGCAGCAGGCGATATAGCCGCAGCATTTCGAAGGGCGTTCCGTTGGGCAGGGGCAGGAAACCGTCCCGGTCCCAGCCGTGTGCCGCCTGATGTTCTGGACGGGAAACGCCGTACAGGACGGACGGGCTTTCTTTCCGGCTTGATCGCCGTGCAAGGCGTTTCCAGAAAAAAACCAATTCTTGCCAAAACCTGCTCGATTGATTTCTTCTTGTCATATGGCGTTCTCCTGTACAGCCGCCGGTAACCGGCTCCAATTTAAGTCCTGTTTACTGCCCGGCACCCCTGCATTCCGTAAACGCCCAATTACAGATTCTCCCCTGTAAATACAGGCTGATCCGCGGGTGTTATCTTGGAAAACATCTTTTTGTCGGTAAACCGACTAGTTTACTCGTATTTCATACAAACTAAAAAGAGAAAGAAATCGCTTGACTTTAGGGTGAATTTACGGTAAGCTTAAAGCGTATTAATGTAAGTGTGGATGTGTGTCTGTGGACTTCAGGTACAGGGCATAGCGGTTCCCGGGCAGAAGGAACCGCGAAATGCTGTTGTTTAATGTGGCAGACCCGATGGGTGGTTCTAGAAAGACAGTGCTAATAAGGCAGAAAGCGATGCAGGTCATGAAAACATCTTACGTTCTACTGGGGATTACGGTTCTTGTCGCGGGCGTGTTTTGTGCGCCTTCCGCCCAGGCACACCCCTATATGGTGGGGGACAACTGGGCTAATTTTGGGGTGCTTGCCGGACAGGCGCAGGGCATTATGGACGCCATGATGACGGAATACGTCGGGTGTAACCTGTGGTCCACCGACTGCAACAGCCAGACGGCCATCTGGACCTCCGTTGTAGGCCAGCGCGGTCCGGGGTGGGTGCCTGTGGGCGGCTATACAGCGGACCATGGCGCGGGCCGGTGGGGTAACGAGCCCACCTTCGTGCGTTCGGACTACCATTGGTCTTTGCTCGAAGAAGCGCTGAAGGTGGACGCATGCCTGGAGGGCGTGCCGCCCGCACGTATCCAGGAAATACGCAACGCATTTAATGCCAACAAGAACCGGGTGTTAGCCACGGAGATTACTTTGTATGGTGTCAATGTTTCGGCGCGGGTGCTGGGGTGCGACAACAATTTTACCCGCAATATTACCACGGGCGGTTCCATCAGCCTGAGTATTGAAGGTGGCCCTTTCTGTCCCACGGTATACACCATCAATGAAGGTATTCCCTCCCTGTTCAGTACGGCCAATGGCGGGCCGCTTCTGAATGAAGCCCACCCGCAGCTGCGCGATATGCTGGCCAACATGACCGCCGCCTACATGACCATCGGTGATTCCCGCGTGGTGGATTACTGGTACGCTTTCATGGGGCGCCTGGGATTGACCTTCGTGAATGAACTGTTGCCCGGCATCCTGGACAGCATCGGTAAATCGGATAAATCAGAAAATGCGGCCCTGGGCGAAGCCGTCTTCAGCGCCATGGCAGAGGCGATACAGGATATTTCCCTGGATACGGAGAAGACCGACAAGGCTTTCGGGTGTGTGCCCTGGGGCAATGTGGATTCCATCAACATTTCCAAAACCGTCGGCGGCCTGCCCGTCATTGGGTCGGTCACCGTTAACGTGAACATCGCCGACAGCAATATATGTCTTACCCTGCGCAACTTTGCCGACAAGTTTACCTGCTCCAGCTACACCTGTCTGCCGGATTACCTGGCAGTCAAGAGTACCCAGGGCGACCTGAATGCCGATGGTCGGCGTAATATTGACAGCTGGTGGCTGGCTGCAAATTCCCTGCAGGAATGGAAAATTCTGGAAGGCGCCGGCGGCTATCTGGATATCACCACGCAGCCTGTATCCTCCGCCACGCCCATTAACTACGGCGGCTCTTACGGACTCAACGTTACGGGCGCCAGCTCCGTGCCAGTCAGTTACCAGTGGTACGCGGGCTATTCCCCCTCCACGCTGACCCCCGTGCCAGGTGCCACCACACGCGATTACATGCCCACCATTGACGTCTACAGTTTTAACGGCACCGATATGT
>JAKLHG010000192.1 GCA_022710255.1 Candidatus Hydrogenedentota bacterium | reverse complement strand
TAATTTTCGCGGCGGCCCCCTCACAACACGCAGCCTTCAAAGAATTGTCGACAAATATGTCCGGCAGGTGTTGCCCGGACGTCAGGAAATCTCGCCACACACGCTGCGACACACCTTCGCCACCCACATGCTTGATGCCGGCGCCGACCTGCGTGTTGTACAAGAAATGCTCGGTCACGAAAGCCTTTCGAGCACCCAGATTTATACCCATGTCAGCATCGACCGCCTGAAACAGGTATACCGGGAGGCTCACCCGCATGCGTAGCATCGATTCAACTTTCCCGGGCCGGGTGCTTGCTCATGGTCAATTGGGCACGTCGACCCGATTTCCACTCTCTTTTCATCTGAACAGGCGTGCGTTCCTATGAAAAACACATTCATGCTTGACGTGAGTAATGTGTCAGTAATCTTCGGAAAGGTAACCCTCTTCGACAACCTGTACTTGTCCATGCATGAGGGAGAGAAATTAACTTTGAGCGGACCTTCCGGGTCAGGAAAATCGACCTTATTGCGTTGCATAATCGGTTTTGCCCCCTTCTCAGGCGCCATACACATTGACAGTGAACCTCTGAACACACATACGGTCTGGAGGTTACGGCGCAAGGTTGCCTATGTGGACCAGGAGCCGGACCTGGGGCCCGGACAGGTTCGGGAAGCTCTAAAACGCCCTTTTTCCTATAAGGCAAATCACGCAGTCAATTTTGACCCCCATCGTGTTGATAGTTTGTTTGAGCGTTTCCTGTTACCGCAATCGTTGCAGTCCAAAGAAGTGAGAACCCTTTCCGGTGGAGAAAAACAGCGGGTCGCCCTGATTGCCGCCCTGCTGTTAAAACGCCCCCTGCTGTTGCTGGATGAAGCGGCTTCCGCCCTGGACGCGAATTCCAAACATCAGGTCCGGGAATACTTGCGCGAGCAATCGGAACTCACTATTCTTTCCGTATCCCACGATACCCGTGATTTTACGCTCTCCAATAGCGTATTCAACATCGAAGCATTGAAAAAGGAAGAGGCGCGATGAATGCCACGGACATCAGTTATTGGCAACTTGCGGCGGGTTACGGCTTGCTGCTATTTCCCTTCGCAGCTTTGCTTTGGCATGGAGTTCCCATACTGGGCGATACGATACTGAGCATTGTCCGCATGACTGTACAGTTGTTATTTATCGGCTTTTATCTCCAATTCTTGTTTCGCTGGAATCAGCCCGCTTTAAACTTCGCATGGATTACCGTCATGGTGCTCGTTGCCGATGCTTCCATTGTGCGGGGGTGCGGCCTTAAAGCGCGCCGGTTCCTTGCACCCTTGTCCTTCGCCTTACTGATAGGCGTGCTTTTCCCGTTACTGCTCTTTGTCACCGTAATTATTCGGCCCGACCCCTTGCTCGACGCCCGGTATGTCATCCCTATTGCGGGCATGATCCTTGGCAATTGCCTGCGTGCCGACATCGTCGGCATCCGCAGCTTCTATGAATCCATTCATAAACAGGAGAAAGCCTATCTGCATGCCCTGGCCTCCGGCGCCCGCCTGCACGAAGCCGTTTTGCCATTCATGCGCGACGCCCTCCGGGACGCCTTGGCGCCCACGGTGGCCACCATGGCCACCATGGGTGTGGTTTCCCTGCCCGGAATGATGACAGGCGTCATCCTGGGAGGTTCCGACCCCGCGACCGCCATCAAGTATCAGATTGCCATCATGCTGGCCATCTTTTCCGGAACCGCTATTACCGTTACCGCCGCCGTTTATCTAACCTTATACAAGAGTTTCACTCCTTTCGGCCTGCTGGACAAGGAAATATTTCGTTCAAGGGACTGATGGATGGAATGCTTTCCGTCGCGGCGGCAATACAAAGGAAGGAACAACCACCCCCTGGACAGCACGGCATAGCAATGTTTATCTGCGAGGCACTCCTGCCCGACTGCCATACCGCTGCGTTTTTGATGAACAGTTTGTCTTTCCGGGAGTCAGGAAAAGCCTCAGCCTGCCTTTTCGAAGGGGAACAGTGCCCTATGAATACGACAATGATTTGTGCACACTGCGGAAAGCATGATATCATCCGATTTCCGGCTTGCACTGGGTGCCTGCGCCGAATTGACGCTTCCAGATAACCGCAGTGAGTAACAGTTAAAACAAACTGAAACAACCACATATCCCGGGAAGGTTCCCCACAGGATTCATTTCTATCTGTGCCTTCGAGCGATTCCTTTGTCTTCAGTCCATGTGAAAAATCATTTCCATACTGTTGCCGAAATTGCGTCGGTACGTGATGCCGAAAATCGCGGGGGAGCGTTTTTATAGTGATGAAATGGGGGAAATGATTTGGAGAGCCCTATTCATGTTGCGTGCCAATGTGTCAAACGACAGGAGAAGTTAGGTGAAGCGAATTACAGTAGAAGTGCGCGAAGACCACTTGGAAAATCTTGCGCAAACCAAACCCATTTTGGCAATGGCCGAGCTAATCTGGAATGCGCTGGATGCGGAAGCGACGGAAGTACGCGTGGAATTCCTTGAAAATGACATCCAGGGTCTGGAGGCTATACATGTTGTGGACAATGGCCACGGCCTTCACTATGAAGACACCTTTCTGGTTTTCCGCAACCTGGGGGGCTCCTGGAAGCGGGGCGGAACGCGCACCCACGAGCGCAAACGCATGCTGCACGGCAAATTCGGCAAGGGACGTTTTCGCGCCTTTTCCCTAGGCAACAGTGTACGGTGGCATTCCACCTTCCGGGAAGAACCGGACTGGTATTCATTCACCATCGCGGGCAATGCGGCTGCACTCGGGGAATTCCAGGTGTTTGAACGGAAAAAACAGGCGCAAACGCATACCGGAATGACCGTGGAAATTACCCAGATAAACGATGCGGCCAACCTGCTGCGGGGCGTAAAGGCGATGGAAGAAATCACGAACATCTTCGCCCTGTATCTGCGCCAGTACCCTGATACGCATATCATTTACGACGGCACGCCTCTGGATACCTCGAATACGGAAAAACATTTTGCCGCCTATCGCCTGGAACCGATGGTAATGGAAAACGGGGAACAGGTAACCTGCGAACTGGATGTGGTGGAGTGGAACAAACCGGGCCGAAGAGGGGTGGTGTTGTGTGATGAGAATGGATTTATGCGCATTAACGCGCTGCCCAGGCTCTATTTCAGGGGATTCAGTTACACCGCCTATCTCAAATCCACCCATATCGCCTTGCTGGACCGGGAAGGTCTTCTGGATGCGGGGGAACTTCACAACGACATCCGCCAGTTGCTGGATGCCGCACGGGCCCAGTTACGGGAACATTTTTCTCTGCGCGAAGCGGAAGAAGCCCAGGACGCGTTAACCTATTGGAAGGAAGTGGGTATCTATCCCTATGCCGGGGTTCCCGCAGACGAACTTGAAGCCAACGAACGCCGTATTTTTGATATTTACGCGACCCACCTCGACCGGATTTTTACGGACTTCTCCTCCGCGACAACGAGGATGAAGCGGCTGCTGCTGCGCATGGTACAGGAATTGATACATGCCGATCCGGTGCGTGTGGCCAAGATCCTGGATGAAATGATAACCTTCCCCGAGGAAATGGAAGAAAAAATATTGGAGCTGGCAGGCGGCCTTGCCAACACAGAAACAGGCCCCAGTAAGGTAACTACGGAGTAAAACGCGGTATGAGTTCGGCACTGTACGACCATGAAACCATTGAACAAAAATGGCAGCAATATTGGCTGAAGAACAAGACCTTTAAGACGGAAATCATTCCCGGCAAACCTAAATACTATGTATTGGACATGTTCCCCTATCCCAGTGGTGACGGCCTGCACGTAGGGCACCCGGAAGGGTATACGGCCACGGATATCATCACGCGTTACAAGCGGATGCGCGGGTTTAACGTGCTGCATCCGATGGGCTGGGACGCGTTCGGCCTGCCTGCGGAACGCCACGCGGTACGCACAGGCGAGCATCCGGCCATAATCACGGGTAAAAATTGCGACACCTTCCGCAGGCAAATTCAGCGTCTGGGCCTGTCTTATGACTGGGACCGGGAAATCAATACCACCGACCCCGGGTATTACAAGTGGACCCAGTGGATATTTTCCATTTTGTATGAGCGGGGCCTGGCCTATGAAGTGCAGGCGCCGGTAAACTGGTGCCCGGCATTGAACACCGTTCTGGCCAACGAGGAAGTTAAGGACGGAAAATATGTGGAGACGGGCGATCCGGTCGAGAAAAAGGCCATGCGCCAGTGGATGTTGAAGATAACGGCCTACGCGGAACAGCTTCTCGCGGATTTGGACGGTCTGGACTGGCCTGAAGGCATCAAGGCCATGCAGCGCGAATGGATTGGGCGCAGCGAAGGAGCGGACGTGGTGTTTTCCGTGGCGGATTCGGACACATCCTTTACCGTGTTCACTACCCGTCCGGACACCTTGTTCGGGGCGACCTATTGTGTTCTGGCACCAGAGCATCCCCTGTCTCTGAATATAACAGGTCCGGAACATTTGCACGCCGTCAAAGACTATATTGAAGCGGCATCCCAGAAAAGCGCCCAGGATCGGATGAAAGACGAGCGTACCAAGACGGGCGTATTTACGGGGGCTTACGCGGTAAATCCCGTTAATAAGGCACGTATTCCCATATGGATTGCCGACTACGTGCTGGCGGAATACGGCTATGGCGCCATTATGGCCGTGCCGGCCCACGATACCCGGGACTATGAATTCGCAACAAAATTCAACCTGCCCATTATCGAGGTTATCTCCGGAGGGGACGTATCAAAAGAGGCGTGGACGGGCGATGGAGCATTGGTCAATTCCTCTCTGCTTGACGGTTTGAACGTGGCCGAGGCGAAAAAGAAAATTTCGGGATGGCTGGAAGAGCGCGGGGCCGGGAGAGGCACCGTAAACTATAAACTGAGGGATTGGCTCTTTTCGCGCCAGCGCTACTGGGGGGAGCCCTTTCCGCTTGTCCGTCTTGAAGACGGCTCGATACGGGCCGTTCCGATGACCGACCTGCCCATCCTGCTGCCGGCTCTGGATGATTACCGTCCTACAGCGGACGGTTCACCACCGCTGGCCCGGGCCTTGGACTGGGTAAACACGGTAGACCCTGTCACCGGCCAACCGGCGAAACGAGAAACCAATACGATGCCGCAATGGGCCGGATCCTGCTGGTATTTTTTGCGATTTTGCGATCCCCGGAACGAAACAGAGGCCTGGTCCCGGGAAGCGGAGCGATATTGGATGCCGGTGGACCTCTATGTAGGCGGCGCGGAACATGCCGTACTGCATTTGCTGTATTCGCGGTTCTGGCATAAGGTGCTGTTTGACGCCGGCTTGGTGCATACACGAGAACCATTTCTTAAATTGTTCAACCAGGGCATGATCCTGGCCTATTCTTTCAAAGATTCCCTGGGCAAATACCACTATCCGTCCGAGGTGGAACGCGATGGGGAAACCTGGCGGTTAAAGGCTTCCGGGGAAGCTGTCGAAGCGCAAATAGAAAAGATGAGCAAGTCCCGATACAACGTTGTCAATCCGGATGAGGTCATACGTGAATACGGAGCCGACGCGATGCGCCTGTACGAGATGTTCATGGGCCCCCTGGACCGGGATAAGCCCTGGACGGATGAGGGCGTGCAGGGTGTGTTTCGTTTTCTTCGCCGTGTCTGGTCTTTATATGTGGGAGAGGATGGCAGCCTGGGTGCGCGTATTGTGCAAGGGACCGGCGAAACCGGCATCCTACGTGAACTTCATAAAACCATTCGGGCTGTCACCCAGGATATTGAAGGACTCTCGTTTAACACGGCCATTGCCCGTATGATGGAGTTTGTGAACAGTGCATTAAAAGCGGAAACACTCGACCAGTCATCGGCGGAACGATTTGCCCTGGTTTTGGCCCCTTTCGCGCCCCACATTGCCGAAGAATTATGGGCGCGCCTTGGACACACCGGCTCGCTCGCCTATGAACCCTGGCCTGACTATGATGAATCGCTATTGGTTGAGAACACTATGGAAATCCCTGTGCAGGTCCTTGGCAAACTTCGCGGTAAGATTGAGGTTCCCACCGATTCCACACGCGAGAGTGTTTTGGAAGCGGCCAAAGCGGACCCCAAAATCGCCTCGTGCCTGCAAGGCAAAACAATTATCAAGGAAATCTACGTCCCTGGGAAAATGGTAAATCTCGTGGTCAAGTAGACGCCGTTGCGTCCGGCAGGAATACACCGTGTAAAGGCAATCTCCTTGCCCCCCCTTTACGGGCACGTCAGGTGGTTTTATTTCACGCGCTTCTTCACTTCCCGGTGGCGTTCTTCCTGCATTAAGCCATCGGGAAAGTTCAAGAGGCCGGCCATGGCATAGTTTCACCGCAAAAACATCCCATCGATACCCATTTCGTGTATAATAGCACTTATTGTGATGTGGAATTTGTCTGTTACGGCAATTGTTTAATTGCACAACAGCCCCATCAACCACGCTCCAGGGCGTAAAGAAAGGAGCCTGTTTAATGCCTTCACCCTACACCGTCCAGCAACTTTCCAAAATTGCAAGTGACTTCGTTGTAAAAAAACGGGGTAACTGGAACCATGAAGAATGGGAACAGTTTTGTGCCGAGGTATCCAAATTTGGGATAACGCTGGACACGGAAATGCAAGCGCGCCTGGGCTTGCTTCTGGAAACGTTAAAAGTTTTCTACGTGTCCATACCCAAAAGAGTAAAAACTGTTTCAGCGAAAAGAAAAACCGGTGCTAAGCGCAAACCGAAAGCAAAAACCAAAGCGGCCGCGGCACCTGAAAAGCAGGCGGGTGATCTTTCTTAATGGGACTGGATATTCTACCCCTAGTCCTTCTATCGTGAGCGAAGGGAAGGGGTTACTTCGGAACAAACCGGTTCTTGGGAGGTGTGAGCGCCGGGTTTAACACCGCCGTTTATGCGGTGTTTCTATATCGGAACCGGCACCAGATTGGAGTACACAGGACCATTCATGAACCTCAGTGAACGTGATACCTTATGGGAGCAAATTAGGGCCGAGGCCGCCGAAGGCGTCTGGCGCGAACCCATGCTCGCCAGTTTCCTGCATTCAACGATATTGAACCATAAGACTTTCGAAGATGCGCTCGGATTTCAACTGGCCAGCAAGCTGGAAGGCCCTACGTTGCCTGCCATATCTCTGCGCGACCTTATACAGGAAGCCTTCAGTTCGGAAGAAAAAATCTGCCAGAATGCCAGAGAAGACCTG
>JAKLHG010000191.1 GCA_022710255.1 Candidatus Hydrogenedentota bacterium | reverse complement strand
TTATCCGCCAAATCCGATTCGGTTGAAACAATCCCTGCCGCGACTGACTTCCATCATGCGCGATGCCTTGCCTGCGGTAATATTGACCACAGCGGCAGCGGCACCGCTTTTGGAGCAATTGGCCTCCCACGATCCATCTTTTACAGGGATACCGGTATACCCGACCGACAGCCTTCCAGACGGTCTGTGCGAAGGATGGCGCGCGGCAGCCGTATCGCCCGAGGATGTGGCGTTTATACAGTACACTTCAGGGTCGACCTCGGAACCCAAAGGAGTGATGATTTCCCATCGCAACATCCTGCACACTGTCGAGGATTTAGCGCGTTGCGTCGCCTACCGGGAATGGGAACGGTTATTGATCTGGCTGCCAACGTTTCACGACATGGGCTTGATTTGCGGCTTGGTGATACCTTTATATAAGGGGTTGCCGATGTACCTGATGTCACCGATGGCTTTTCTGCAGCGGCCCTTACGTTGGTGGCAGGCTGTTTCGAATTTGGGTATTACCCAGACGGTAGGGCCCAATTTCTCCTACGATTTAAGCGTTCGGAAATCGACACCGGAAAACCGGGCAGCGTTACGTCTGGAGCAGCTGCGTGTTGCCGGGACAGTTGCCGAGCCCATTCATCGGGCGACGATAGAATCATTTTCAGAGGCATTTGCGCCAGCCGGATTCAGGCGGGAAGTGTTTCAAAGTGGCTATGGTCTCGCGGAATCCACACTCAAAGTATCGGGCGGTTTTATACACTGGGTGAATGTACGTTCCGCGGCGCTCAAAGAAAACCGGGTGGAGATTGTTCCGGAAAATACCGAAGATACGCAAAGCATCATCAGCTGCGGCACCACGGATATGGGGGGGCAGGTATGTATTGTCGATCCGGAAACGCTGTGCACATGCCCGCCGGATCGCATCGGCGAAATCTGGGTGAAGGGTCCCGCCGTCGCGAACGGATATTGGAATCGCCCGGAAATATCCGAACGTGTATTTCGGGCTTATACTGCGGACTCTGGAGATGGGCCATTTCTCAGGACAGGTGATTTGGGGTTTCTGCATGACCAGGAATTATACGTGACCGGCCGCATCAAGGATTTGATTATTCTGGACGGGGCAAATATTTATCCGCAAGACATTGAATGGACCGTGCAGAAATCGCATGAAGCCGTTCGACCGGGATGTTGCGCGGCTTTTTCTATTGAGCGCGATAACAGGGAGCACGTGGTGGTCGCGACAGAACTATTCCCACAGGTAGCCCCCGCGTGCGCATTGGACCAAATTGCTAAGGAAATTCGGCACCAGGTCTCCCGATATCATCAGGTTGGACTGTATGATGTAGTATTCATCAAATCCGGCAGCATACCCAAAACATCCAGCGGGAAAATACAACGGCATGCCACACGCCGCCGATACCTAGAGAATGGTTTAGAGGCCTATCATCAATGAAGGGTACAGCGGGGCATCAAAACAGGCCTTCGTTTCCAGAAATCATCCGATGGCTGACGGAACGCATTGCAAAGAGTATCGGATGCCCACCGGAAGATATCGATGTGGAAACGCCTTTGGAAGGTATCGGCTTATCCAGCAGAGATGCGCTGGGGTTATCGGGTGAACTTGAGGAATGGTTGGAGTGTCGCCTGGAACCGACGCTGCTCTTGGACTATCCGACAATTACCGCCGTGGCCAGGCATCTCGTGGGAGAAACTCCCGCATCATCGAAACCAGCATACCCGCATCAGAACAACATGGATCCTGTCGCCATCGTGGGAATGGCCTGCAGGTTCCCTGGCGCGCCCGACAAAGACGCTTACTGGCGGCTGATGATGGAAGGGCATGTGGCGTTGCAGCCCTGGCCGCAGGAGCGGTTGCGGTTGACAGGGCATAGACTCAAGGAAGACGCCGGTCCGGATGTCCGTGCCTGTTATCAGGGTGGATTCATCGATGGCATTGAGATGTTTGACGCCGAGTTCTTTCAGATAGCTCCCCGGGAAACGGCTTTTATGGACCCCCGCCAGCGGGTAATGCTTGAGACGGTCTGGACCGCCCTTGAGGATGCCGGTTGGTTGGGAGAGACTCTTTCGGGATCGTATACCGGCGTATACATGGCGGCCGGACAGGGTGAATACGTGGAGGACAATCTGTCCGCTTTCAAAGCTGCGGCCTTGTCTGACCTGATGGGCGCGCCCCTCTGCGTCATCGCCAATCGTGTCTCCTATTTCCTGGGATTGCGCGGCCCCAGCCTGACCCTGGACGCGGCATGCGCAGGTTCTCTGTATGCGGTACATCTTGCAGGCCAGGCGCTGCAACGCCGTGAGATAGACGCAGCAATTGTGGGCAGTGTGAATATCATGCTTGATCCGGAGGCAGCCATCCCCTTGGCAAAGGCGGGACTGCTCTCCCCTGACGGGTCCTGCCGTCCTCTGGATGCGCGGGCCAATGGGTATGTGCACGGGGAAGGTTGCGGCGTAACGGTTTTACGACGCCTTGACGATGCTTTGAAGAACAGGGAACACATCTATGCCGTTATCCGAGGCAGCGCTTCGGGCCATACCGGCCATGGTTTGAGCATTACATCGCCAAGCACCGGCGCATATGCTGATGTTTTTCGCAATGCGCTTGCGACAGGATCGGTGGACCCTCATGAAGTGGGATATATTGAAGCACATGGCGCCGCGTTGCCCCATATGGACCTCATGGAGGTGCACGCACTTACCTCTGCCGGTATTTTGGATACACGAAGCTTTCCCTGTTATATCGGATCCCATAAATCCAATATTGGAAACAGTGAAGTGGCCGCCGGCATGGCAGGACTTATCCGGACCGCCTTGATACTGGAGCGAGGAATGATACCCCCCCAGGCGTCCTTTCAGGCGCCGGATTCCCGTTTTCCAGTTGACAAAAACGGGCTCGCCGTGGCACAAGCCCCCGTCACGTGGTTAACGGCTGGAACGAAACGGTTTGCGGCGGTGCTCTCGCAAGGCCTGGCTGGAGCAAATGCCGCACTCGTCCTTGAAGAAGCCCCGAGAGAATGTGCCGACCATGCTGAGCCCGTGCCAAACACTTATGGATTCCTATTATCTGCGAAAACGCCACACGCCCTTCGAACATTAGCACGGCGCATCGCCGATGCTTTAGAAATTATACCCCGTGAATCTCTTCGAAATGCCTGCATGACGATACACCACAGAAGGACAAGGTTTGCATGCCGCGTCGTCATTTCCGGAGCCGACCGGGAATCGTTGGTGGCGCGCCTGCGGGAGGTTGCCAGCGACCCCGGGGCGGCCATGACGGCGGGCCTGGAAACCGATACGGAAACCATACCGGAGGATACGGGCCCCTTTCGACTTATTCCTTTGCCCGGATATCCGTTTGAACGGACGCGCCATTGGCTGGAACCGGAACGAAAAGGAAAGATTTCCAACAACAGGCAGGATAATCGGCCCGCCATGGGCCCTGCCCGGAACAGCGGTACATCATCTCTCTCTTTGACGCCTGAATTTCTGGAATCCTACCTGAGAAAAACCATTGCCGATGTTCTTCAACTGCCATTGGAAAAGATCACGGTTGATGAGCACTTCATTACATTGGGTCTCAATTCCCTGCTGGCCATGGACGTGATTTCCCGCTGTTCTTCGGACCTGCAACTCGTGCTCTATCCCAGGGATTTTTTGGAATGTCCCTCAATAGGTCATATGGCCGCGTTACTAGCTTCACGAACCGGCGGCGCGCCGGCGCCTGAAATACGCGCTCTTGATTTTTTTGGCTGGCGCGTATCCCATGCAAAGGATGCAGCGCAATTCAACTCCATATCCAAAAACCGGCCCATGATATTCCTGTTATCAGCACCGCGCTCCGGTTCCACTTTATTACGGGTGATGCTCGCCGGGCATTCCCGCCTTTTCTGTCCGCCGGAGTTACATCTTCTTCCCTACGACACCTTGGAGGAAAGAGCACGCGCGTTACGGGATACGGACCTGGGGGAAGGCTTATCGAGTGCGCTTCGGACACTATTTCCGCAGGTGGACCATGAACGTCCGGAACTGCTGGAATCCTGGCAAAAAGATAATCTCGGCGTCAGGGAGGTATACAAACGGCTTCAAGATGCGGCCGTACCCAAACAGCTTGTGGATAAGTCTCCTACCTACGCCGGGGCGCGCGAAATACTGGAGCGCGCCGAGGCGTTATTCGAAAATCCGCTATACATCTATTTGGTTCGACATCCCTATTCGGTAATAGAGTCCTTTGTTCGCACCGGCATGGACCGCTATCTGTATACGCGTGCGTCGGACCCCTACCAGACCGCGGAACTGGTATGGTCTGTTTCAAACAGAAACTTAGCGGAGTTCCTGGAAACAATCCCCGAACAGCGGAGATGCCGCCTGCACTACGAACGTCTCGTCGCCGCACCCCGCCAGACCATGGAAGCCTTGTGTGCTTTTCTCGGCATTCCCTTTGAGGACGCCCTGCTTCATCCCTATGTCGGAGAACGAATGACGCGCGATGCTCAAGGAAAGGTGCCCGCGGTCGGGGACCCCAATTTCTTGACACATTCAAAAATCATGCCTGAACTTGGAGAAGCGTGGAAACATGTCATTCTTCCACGGATTTTAAGTGTATCCTCATACCGCCTCGCGGAAACACTGGGCTATTCGTTGCCGGAAGCACGGCAGCCTTCGTCGTGCGACGATTTCGAGGAGAGCCGACTTTGAACGCGGAAGCACTACTGGCAAGGTTATTACAGAGCAATGTGTGCTTATGGTTTGAGGGCGATGATTTCTGTTTTCGCGCACCCCGGAACACCGTTTCCCCTGAACTGCGCAGTCTGGTCTCGGAAAACAAAGCCGCCCTGAAATCTCTCATGGGGCAGAATACACGGTACCTGCGCGCTTCCGATGCGCAGGAAAGCGTATGGTTGTTCCAGCAGTTTACCCGGGACCCCGTGCTCAACCTTTCCTCTTTTTCCTTTGAACTGCACGGGGCCCTCCGGCAGGAGGTATTGCAGGCCGCACTAGAAGATGTCGCGGCAAGACACGAGCCTCTTCGTACCCATTTCCGTATTTTTGAAGGCGTGCTGGCGCAGGTAATTACCCCCACGAGGGATATCCCTATCCAACTATCCGACCTCTCCTCAGATACGCTAGCGGATAATATGACGCAAGTGCGGCGCGCTGTTGAAGTCGCGATACGTGCCCCCTTTGACCTGGAGAGGGGACCGTTGATTCGTGCGCATCTCTTTATCTTAACTCCAGAACACTACATTTTCGTCCTGCCCATGCATCACAGCATCAGTGACGGTTGGTCCATGGGCGTGCTGTTCAAGGACTTGTTTGAAGCCTATGAGGCGCGGGGCGCAGGAACCGCGCCGGCATGGACGCCGCTTCAAACCACCTTTTCGGCGTTTATTCAGGCGCAGCGCACACAGCAGCACGCGACCACCATATCGCATTCACTGGACTTCTGGCGTGTTGCCTTACAGGAGGTGCCAAAACGCCTGGAGATGCCTGTACAGACATCTATCCGTGACAGATCAAACATGAAGGGCGATGAAGTGCTTTTCACGTTCTCCGGGGAACTTGCGGGTGCCGTCAAGAACTTCAGCGTCCGTGAAGGTTCCACGGTATTCATGGTATTACTCGCCGCGTATCAGGCGCTCCTGTACCGCTACAGCGGTCAACCTCGTTTCACAGTCGGTGTGCCGGTCGCCGGACGGCCTGACCGGGAACTATACCGGCTTGTGGGGTTCTTTGTAAATACCATAGTAATGACAGCCGATTTTACGGACACGCCAACCTTCCGCGCCTTGGTAGCCCGCGTGCGGGATACCGTCTTGCAGGCCTTCGAACATCAGCATGTACCTTTCAAGCAGCTGGTTGTTGCCCTGAATCCAGACAGAGCTTCCAGCCCGTCCCCTCTGTTTAATGTCTCTTTCGCCCTGCATAACATGCCCGGCCCGCGCCCCGGTGCCGCGGGGCTTCAATTAAAGCGCTATCCGGTGCATCCCGGAGCGGTACAGTTCGATTTGCACCTGTCGCTGAAGGAATTCCCGGAGGGGTTCAGGGGTAGCGTGGAGTTTCATACCGCGCTGTTTGACACGGCGGAAGCGGCATTGTTCGCCCGGTATTATACCGCCCTTCTCGAGGATGGTATGGCACGTCCGGACGTTCGCATCGACGAACTGCAGCTTTGGTCTCAGGAAGAGGCTTTCCAGAAAGCGGCGGCCTGGAATGACACCCGCAGAGGTTACCCGCGGCAAAGCACCGTACATGGGCTGGTCGAAAAGTGGTCCTTATCTACTCCCGAGGCGATAGCCATCCAGCATCGGGAAAAGACCCTTACTTATGCCCGGCTGAACGAGCAAGCGGGCGTCTTGGCGAGGAATCTTGCCGTTGCCGGAGTCAGACCGGGGGCCATTGTCGCCGTGGATATGGAACGCGGTATTGAACTTATTGTGGCGCTGTTAGCGGTTTTGAAAGCGGGCGCGGCTTATCTGCCCTTGGACCGGAACGCTCCCTGTGCGCGTTCCCTGCAACTTATCCGGGATGCCGGCGCCTCTCTCCTGATCACAGACCCGGAACGGGCCAGGGAGCTCAGCGAAGATCATCCGCCTGGCGTAATGATACTTGACGAGGAATCAGTCCTTGAATCCCGGCATGGGAACCCGTTAAGTATTGATTTTGGCGGCGAGGCACTGGCCTATATATTGTATACCTCCGGTTCGACAGGAATACCGAAGGGGGTTTGTGTGGAACACCGGGCGATTGTAAATCTAACGCAAAATGAAAACTACGGCCGGGTGTGCCCGGCAGATGTCGTCGCCCAGGCTTCCCAGCCCGCATTTGACGCATCAACATTTGAAATCTGGGGAGCCCTGACAAATGGTGCGCGGTTGGTCATTATTCCCCGTGATATCCTTCTGGAGGGACACCGCTTAAAAGCCCTGCTCCTGAAGCATCATATATCCGTCATGCTCGTCACAACGGCTTTATTGAATCACTATGCCTATGCACAGCCGGATCTGTACGCTTCCCTCAACATCCTTTTATTTGGCGGCGAAATGGCCTATCCTGCCGCAGTGGCGGCGATTCTCCATCAGGGTGCCCCGCGTCGCCTTGTCCATTTATACGGACCCACCGAAGCGACAACCTATGCCACATTCCATGTGGTCGACAAGATTGAGAAAGGCGCCAGGCGGGTTTCAATCGGACAACCCATAGCCAATGTGCATGTCTATGTAATGGATGAACACCGCTACCTGGT
>JAKLHG010000190.1 GCA_022710255.1 Candidatus Hydrogenedentota bacterium | reverse complement strand
CAGCGTGGACGCCCAATATCGGGCGAGCAAACTCAAGTATGAACTGTACTTCAAGGCATTGCGCGAAGTGTTCCGCCATATCAAGTCAAGGGCCGCCGAACAGGGCAAAGCAGTGGAATGTATCGTGCCAACCCACAGCCTGAACAATTACGCGCAATGGCGCATTGTCAGCCCCATGGCGCAT
Organism: Candidatus Hydrogenedentota bacterium; assembly: GCA_022710255.1. Classification (GTDB taxonomy): domain Bacteria; phylum Hydrogenedentota; class Hydrogenedentia; order Hydrogenedentales; family CAITNO01; genus JAAYBJ01. Next base: position 7,134 of record JAKLHG010000190.1, on the reverse strand, counting down.
CTCATGGACTTGACGGAAATGGACGGGTACGTCGCTCAGGTATGGACCGGCACCGCGCGCTCCGCCACCACCTATCGGGGAGTGCGGAAAGAACGCACCTTCGAGGCCGGCTTTCTGGAATACAGCCAGATGCTGGGCATGGTCCGGCCCACCGGCCGTAAGGTATGGTTCCTCGCGGATCCCATCGAAGACAACCCCAACTACAGTTGGAACAATTACAAATTAAACTATGAGTGCACGGTCATCTCCTCCCTGATGTTTCCGGAAGTGCACCGCTTTGAAGTCATGCCCTGGCCCTCCCGTATCTTTCAGGGGACCTATCCCAAGGTGGACCTGGACACCAAATCCGGCGACCGGGAAGGCATCCCGGCGGATTACGCCACGGAACTGCTGACCATTATTAACGCCCTCAATGATATGGACCAGAAGGATGTCGAATACGACACCGGCACGCGCGGCATCGGCGTCGTGGTCTCTGACACGCTGATGTTCCAGCGGGCGGCGCCCACCCCAAGCGACGCCCATCTCAGCAACCTGTTCGGCCTGGCGATGCCGCTGGTTAAACACGGTATCCCCGTGGAACTCGTACAGATGGAAAACCTGACGCAACCCAGTGTATTGGATAACATCAAGGTATTGCTTTTGACCTATGAAGGCCAAAAACCTCTCAAGCCGGAATACCACGACATTCTCAAGGAGTGGATCTATTCTGGCGGGGCGCTGTTGTATGTGGATGACGGTAAAGACCCGTACAACCATGTGCGCGAATGGTGGAATGAACAGGGAGCGAATAAAACAACGCCCCGGGACGATTTGTTTGCGCGTCTGAACCTCGACGCCAGTGCCGTTAACACGCCGGTACAGATTGGTACAGGGTGGGTTCGCGTGCTTGAAAACGCCCCGAGTCTCCTGGCCAATGAAACTGACGGCGCCGACATGCTCATCCGGCTCGTGGGGGCGCTGCTTGAAAAAAAAAGCGAAACGCTGAAGACACAGAATTACCTGAAACTGCGGCGCGGCCCCTATGTGATGGCTGCCGTCATGGATGAATCGGTTTCAGAAGAGCCGCTGCATCTCGCGGGGCGCTTCGTGGACATGCTGGACCCCATGCTGCCCGTAATCAGGGAAAAAACATTGCAGCCCAATGAACGCACCCTGCTGTATGACCTGGGGTGGTGCGAAGCGCATCTGGACAATGCCAAAGTGACCGCCGCGGCCTGCCGGGTACGCGAGGAGAAGGACGAAACGGGCGCCCTCTCCTTTGTTACCAGGGGACCGGCCGCGACGCGCGCCCGCATGCGGATTCTTTTACCCAATCCGCCGAAATCCCTGAGCACGGCTCCCGGCATCTATGTCGTACAACAATGGGACGAGGAAAGCAAGACCCTTTGGCTCGACTTTGACAATCGCGCTGAAGATATACGTTTCACCATTCAGCATCAATAATGGGAGCGCATGTTCATGAGCGAAAGACAGAATGCCGCTTTTCCAAACCGCGTTTTCTACATTGACAACCTGCGCGTTTTCCTCATCATGCTGGTCATTTGTCATCATCTGGCCATCGGGTTCGGCGCGCCGGGAGGCTGGTATTACGTGCTCCCCACGCCGCCGTCTTATGCCACCTTCGCCGTGCTTTCACTGTTTGTGATTATCAACCAGTCTTTCTTTATGAGTCTGTTTTTCTTTGTCTCGGCCTATTTTACTCCGGGCTCCCTGAAAAAAAAAGGAGTCAAAAAATTCCTCTATGACCGCCTGCTCCGCCTCGGCATTCCCCTCGCCGCCTATTACTTTATTTTGAATCCGTCCGTAGCCTATATCAGTTTCCGTTTCCGAGGCGAAAGGGACTGCGGCTACCTACAATTTATGCTGGGAGAAGCACATCAATACTTTGGCTGGGGGCCGCTCTGGTTTGTTTTCAGCCTGCTGATTTTCACCGGAGTCTATGTCATGGTTACGGCCTTGAACCAACGTTATTTACACAAAAACTGTTCCCTTTCCTACCCCTCAAACAGACAAATCCTTGCCTTCGTCGTGGCAATCGGCTTTGTCACGTTCCTGGTACGGCTTGTATTTCCTCTCGGAGTCTCGCTTTTCGGCCTGCAGATGGCGTTTTTCCCGTTATATATTTCGTTTTTCCTCTTCGGCATTCAGGCCGGTCAGGCCGACTGGCTCAGCCAAATCAATTCGCATCAGACCAAAAGGTGGTTCGTCCTGGCTTTCGCCTTTATTATCGCGTTGCCGCTTATTTTTGAACTGGGCGGCGTTTCCAAAGGACTGGGCGACACCTTTCGCAGCGGATTTACATTCCAATCCCTGGTATACGTATTGTGGGAACCTGTCGTTTGTATCGGCATCAGCATGAAACTGCTCTCCTTATTTCGGAACAGGTTAAACAATAACACCACGCTCAGCGGCCTGATGTCAAAAAGCGCCTACACCGTCTATATCCTTCACCCTTTCTTCGTGGTGATTGCCACCTACATGGCGCGCAACTGGCCCGTTCCGTATCTCGTTTCCCTGTTCCTCCTGATTCCCCCGGTAATTATGGTATGTTTCATTGCCGCTCATTTCATCCGGCAAGCCCCGCTTCTCGACCGTATATTATAGTCGCACTCTTTTAAGTTATACACAATCCCCTATCCTGCCATTCCGTGATTTTCTTTTGCATATCAAGAAAAGTATCTGCCTCTTCTGGAACATTTTACCTTCCTCTGGCGCAAGAACATGTTGTCCATGGAATCCGAATGCTAGACAAACGCTGTCCCATCCTGTGAGTTGGAAAGATTACTCGGGGTAAACAACAGTGGCGAAACGACACGTCGACACTTCCTGTATTCTTAAACGTTAGGGAGTATATCATTGTGCTATAATAGGTGTTGTTATATTCATTCAGAATAGGATTTGGAACGTCCCATAAGTACAATCACTTAGAGAATATCTGGCAGGCTGACAAGGCCTTGAAGTACACAGGCGTCGAAAACAATGAACGCAACTGGTCGGCAGTTAGTAGAGTGGTTGAAACGCATCCTCGAACAGCGCGTCCATCTGCATCAAACCATTTTATTCGGCTCCTAAAGCGTGAACAACATACAAACATTTTTGTTTGGAATGATGGAAGATAAGTGGTAAAGCATTAAATCACAAAGGAACTGATGTATGAATTGGAAAATGCTTCCGATGTTGGCTTTCATGTTCTTCTCCCTGTTTTTCTTCGCCCTGGCCGAGAACGGTGCTGCGCAACCCGCCACCCCTCCGGCGGAAAAATTACCGTGGACGTTGCGGGAGCATTACACCTTCCCCGGTGGTCCGCTCCGGCTTGATTACGCCAAGGACAACGCGGAATGGCGTATCAAAGTGTATGAGGAGGATTCTGAAACGAGCCGGATGAATCCGGACGTGGCGTTGCGCACCGTGGGTTTTTCCGTTGCAGTAAAGGATGGTCCCATACTCACGAATGACATGCTTGGCGCAGGCGGCGAGACCATCATGGCACGGGAACCGCATCAAATGGATTTTGTCGGGGAGGGCACGACCTATACGGTTCGCTTTGTGCCGCAGGAGGACCTGCTAGTTGAGCATACCATCACAACGTTCCGCCGGTGGAACTTCCTTTTCCTGACGGTCAAGGTAACCAATCAGGGTGCCAATCCCAAAGGAATCCTGAAGATTTCGCCCGCAATTATCCCGACCCATGCCTTTGAGGGGCTCTCGGACGCGGCTGTATCCTCTGCGCGCCCGCTGATGTTTCGCGGTCCCTATCCCGTTTTTGGTCCGGAGGGACAAGGCACTGCCTTGCGCGTCTATGATGCGGCACGTCCGCTCAGCCTGATGATGGCCTTCCTGCCGTCAGGTTTTGCCGCCTGCAGGTATACATCCCCTTCCGGAGGTTCGAACCTGGAAGGTTCCTTCGAATGCGATTACGCGCCGGGCTATGTGCTCCAACCAGGCGATTCGATTACCTCGAATCCGATCTTCATCAGTTTTGGATTTCCGCCCGCCATGGCGCAATCGCAATATGACTACCTTCTCTCCAATGCCTGCGCGCCTGCCGTGTCCGGTGAATTGCCGCGAGCTTGGGTCACCGTCGCGGATACCGAAGGCCTGGCCGTATTGCGGGCGGAAGCCGGGAATGCGGTATCGGCAGGCATCACACACGCGCTTATCCCCGGCAACTGGGAAGGGCGCCCGGGCACGCTGGAAGGCGGCGCTCCCAAGTATCCAAAAAATATCGCAGAAGCGGCAAATTCGCTGAGCGGTGCCGGCTGTACGCCCGGCATTACGGTGGACCCGCTGCTGGCGCACAAAGGCAATGGTGCGTGGACCGCGCAAAGCGAGGATGGTCAGTATTGGGTTAATCTCAATTCCGCTGAAGGCAAAGAGTATGCCGTTTCCAGGCTGAAAAAACTGATTGATAAGGGCTTTGGCTTTCTGGCGATCGAGGCTTCCACCATTCCGGATGCGGTACTGGAACAGTTCGGGCTGACCCGCGCCCAAGCGGACGCCTACGCCTTTGCCGCAGCCGGTGAGGCGGCCGGCGCCTCCAAAGTCGTGGTCCTGCCGTCATCCTCCGCCAAAATTAATCTGACGCGGGATGCGCTTCTGGACGCCGCCAGCGCTGCCGTACAACTCCGGGAACGCAATATCGGCATGGCAGCCATTACGGCTCACCTGGCAGGTTCAGGTTCTCTGGATGATGAAACGCTCTTGGCGTTACAACTACTGGGCTGTCCTGTGGAATTCATCGGCGCCCCGCCCCGTTCAGCGCAAAACGACCTCGCCCGGGTTTTCGCGCAGCCTTTGTTGCGCGCCCGCGCCCAGGACACCCCCCGCAAAGCGCCGCTGGTTTGGCTGCTGATGCCGGAACCGGCCGCACGCGGCGGCGCGGGAGATGCCCTGTTCAGTTTTTCAGGCGCGCCCGGTTGGGAAACCGCAGCCCTGGAGAATTCCGACAACGCCACGCCTGGGGCCGCCCTTTTATGGCGGCCTGTTGATGGACGCACGGCCCTTATAAACGATGGACGCCTCCCGGCCAACGATAAGTATGCTGTCTTCGGACTGGTGCCCGATCCGAACCAACCCGTACTGGCCGGCATCAGCGGCGCCCCGTTTCTTGGGATGGACCGCATCAAGAAGTGTACCTGGAGCGTTGAAACACGGACATTGACCGGTGAAATCGCCGCTGTGACAGGCGATAGAGCCACTGCCCATATCTATGTGCCCCAAACATTCGCGGTGGCCTCGGCCAGGCTGAACGGAAAAGACCTGAGACCCGATGCCGCTTCCCAATGGCTGAGCATGCCTCTGGAATCCGGCGGCGGCGTTTTTGAAATCACATTCTCCTCACGATAAATTTTGTGTCACGCCGCTTTGGTGTACATGACTGGACACAGATTGCCGTACGGGAGAACAGCCCGGAAGGGCCTAAATCCGCACGTAAGGAATGGCGAGAGCGTAGAAGCGGCATCTTGCCGCTTTCATGGTGACTGCGGCCCACATGTCCGTCTTGATGCAAAGCGGCAGGATGCCGCTTCTACGTTCCTAGTCCTTATTGGCCTTACGCCAACAACTCGGTTTCTTACGTGCGGATTTGGGGATGTGACGAGACAGTTGACTCCTGGGTCGGACCCGCATTACGCTATGCCTTGTAACGTACCGCCAAAGGAACGGAACCATCATGCCCCATACCAAGTTAGGCAGACAGACCGTAAATGCAGTACGTTTCGTTGAAATCGTACAGGTACTGGTCCGTCACGGCTTTGCCGATATGGTGCGGCGAGTCCATCTCGACCAGGGTTGGCCGGGCCGTCTTCTACAAGGCATACGGCTGGTGTCATCTCCCCAGGAAGCCGGTGAAACTTTCGGCACCCGCCTGCGCAAGGCGCTGACGGAACTGGGACCGACCTTTATTAAACTGGGCCAGGTACTGAGCACACGCCCCGACCTTATCGGCCATACGGTAGCGGAAGAACTCAGCGGATTGCTGGATGAAGTAACTCCTCTTGATTTCGAACTGATGCGGCCCATTATTGAAGAGGAACTGGGCCGTCCGCTCCCCGAAATGTTTTCCCATATTGAAACCGCCCCTGTCGCTTCCGCTTCGTTGAGCCAGGTGTACCGCGCGACCCTGCCCACCGGTGAAACCATCGCCGTAAAGGTGCAACGCCCCGGCATCGAAACGCTCATCGAGTCCGATATCAGCCTAATGGAGGCCCTGGCGGAATGGGTCGCACAACACAATGAGGACGCGCGCTTCTTCAACCCGAGGGGCATTGTCGAGGAATTCGCCCGTTCCATACGGCGTGAACTCGATTTTAACATTGAAGCCATGGCCGCCCGGCGATTCGCGGAAAACTTTTCCGGTGACCCAGGAATTGTCATACCAAAGTTATTCCCGGCTTACACCGCGCGCAGGATTATCACCCTGGAATGGATAGACGGGGTTCCCATAAATGACCTCGCCGCCTATTCCCAAAAGGGCTGTGAACCCTCGGTAATTGCACAAGTCGGGTGCCGTGCGTTGTGCGACATGGTTTTCCGGCACCGTTTCTTCCACGCGGACCCGCACCCGGGAAATATATTTCTGCTCGAGGACAACCGTCTCGCCTTTCTGGACCTCGGTATGGCGGGCCATCTTGAAAAGTCCGATATCCTGGCATTTTCAGACATTCTGTTGGCCGTTTTCCGCGAAGACACCGCGCAGTGCCTGAACGCCGTGCTTGAACTGTCGGCGAACTATGAACCGGGGGATCACACCCGGCTTGCGCACGAAATCTCAGAGTACATCGCCTTTGAGGCGCCCCTGATCCTGGCCGGGGGCCAGGTGGTGCGCGGGCTGGAGATCATGGTTCAGATCATGCGGCGCCATGGCCTCGAACTGGCGCCGCGATTCGCCCTGTTGCTGAAGGCGCTCGTAACCATCGAAAAGGTCGGCCACACCCTGAACCCAGCGATGGACATGACCGCCATAATACGGCCCTATGCGGAAGACCTGTTCCTGGAACGGTACACGCCCGCCCAACTCCTCAAGAATATAAACACCCACCTTGGGGGCTATGTGCGTTTGAGCCGCCAGGCCCCATCCGATGTGGCACACCTGCTGCGGCAGTTACGGGCGGGCAAGCTGCGGTTTCACAT
>JAKLHG010000019.1 GCA_022710255.1 Candidatus Hydrogenedentota bacterium | reverse complement strand
TACTTGCGCGGGATGGGGTGTGTGCCAATCACCACGGGCAGTTCGTATGCCGTTTCAATAAACGCCTTAAACTTGCGCAGATGGGGGCACGGGGGATATCCGACCGCCATTCCGGTGGCGAGATGGATGATTTCCGCGCCATTTTTCTTCATTTCCGCCGGCACGTATTCTACGTTGCCGCCCGGACAGCCGCCGCAGGTCGAATATCCCACGATTTCCACCGGTTCATCGGGGGGGTAGGCGGAAAACGCCCCGCGCCGCTCGCGCAGTGCGCGAAAGCATTTTCCGCCCCCGCAATCTCGATATCGGGCACAGATAATGATGCCTATCCGTTTCACTTGGGACATTTCTTGAAGGTGAGGAACCAGTCCAGCACCTTCATGTCCGGGTCAGGCGACTGCACCCGTTCCTTGGCGCTGCCGCAGGAACCCGGGGGCGGCACAATAACGTCATCGCCCGGTTTCCAGTTCGCCGGCGTGGCGACCCCATGTTTCGTGGAGGTCTGCAGGGCGATCAGCAACCGCTTGATTTCTTCCATGTTCCTGCCGTTGCTCAACGGATAGTAGAGAATCGCTCGGACAATGCCTTCAGGATCAATGATGAACACCGCGCGCACCGCCTGCGTGTTGCTGGCGGAGGGCTGCAGCATACCGAAAGCCTTGGACACTTCCATGGTCAGGTCGCTGATGACGGGGAAGGTCACTTCCACGCCGCTCACGTCGTTTAAGGTGATTTTTTCCTTGATCGTGCGCAGCCATGCGATATGGCTGTAGGTGCTGTCAATGGAAAGCCCGATCAGCTTGCAGTTCAGGGCTTCAAATTCCGGCTGCATGGACGCGAACGCCATAAACTCCGTAGTGCATACCGGGGTAAAGTCGGCCGGATGGGAAAAGAAAATGACCCAACTGCCTTTGTAATCTTCCGGAAAGCGGATTTTACCCTGGGTCGTCTCTGCAACAAAGCACGGCGCCTTTTCTCCAATAAGTGGTATTCTTGCCTGTTCTTCCATGTGTTGTTCCCTCTTTGGGTTGATTCCGTCCCGCTGGACGCACGCTTTATGCACCGTTGGGCTGGAAAGGTTTACTTGTTTGTTTTTGCTTCAAGTTCATTAATACGCTGGTTTACGAGATCCAACTGGCTTTGCAGCAACTCGGCTTGCCCTTTCAGCGCCTGCGATTCGGAAGGGACGCCCGGGATCGCCGGGGTATCATAGCCGCCCGGACTGCGCGCCCAGCCGGGCAGGCCGGTGGCATAAAACCAGTTGCGCCGTCCACGGCCGCCGCCGCCGAAACATCCGCCGCCGCGCCCGGTGCCGCGACCCGGAACCGGGTTCATATAACCGGGTTGTTGAAATCCCGCGCAGAATCCCGCCGCGCGTCCTGTCCTGGGGCCCATGCCTCTGGGTCCTGTCCTGTCTCCACCTGGCATGATCGGTCTCCTTTCTTTTCGGGCTGCGCCCGTTTTCATGAAACTGTCTGTTGGAATACTAGTTTTCAGTCACACACCATGAGGCCTAAGACGCATACCCGGTTACGGTCGGCTTTTGCACCGAGGCATCTGCACTGGACCCGGCACCCGGATGTGCGCACCTCCAAGGTCAGGTCCGTTCACCGCGCACCATGGCCGCCCCGCACTTGGAGCACTTTATTTCGGTGCAGGGAACGCTGCGCTCATGGGGCTGGGAAAAGCCGCACTGACTGCACACACAGAGATCACTCTCCGTGTCCGTGGCAGGCGCCATGCCCTGGTATCCGGGAGCCATCCCGCGTCCCTGACCACGGCCTGCTCCCGCCCCCCGGTCTTTGCCGCCACGCCGGCCCATACCGCCGCAGCGACCCATACCACCGCCTCGTCCACCAAACATGTTCTGTTCTCCTTGTGTTATGCCGCACATTCCCAGTCCGCGGCGTCCCGCCGCCCGACAACCGGGCATGGCAAAAGCCGGTTCCGACAGACCGTTATGCAGGAAGGCATCCAATACCTCCTCCACATCGCCCGCGATGAAGGGCACCAGTTCTATTCCCGCTGCGGTAATCAACTCCGCGAGAAATCGGGAAACGGCGCCGCAAATCAGGATATTTACCTGTAGGTCCTGCAGGCGTTCCAGCCGCTCGCGCGGCGATTTGGCACCCAGGGTTTCATGGGCTTGTCGAACAGCCTGATCGCCGTCCGTTTCAACTACCAGCAGACCGCCTGCTGTGTCGAAGACCGGTGATACCCGACCGTTCCATATGGGAATGGCAACTTTCATCGTACTTACTTGCATCCTGAATTCAAGAAAGCATATGTCGTGCCAAGGTAAGGAAACAGGGTGTGAATAGCCAAAGACCAATGAATTCAATAGGATACGGCCTACGGGTGTGGGGATATCATCTCGCGATTACTTTTAAAGGTCGCATAACTGCGATTAGATGGGCCTTGTAGGTAGCGTTATTGCGACTTCTTGGGCAGGCTGGCAGGACGGGTATAGGGAAGATGAAACGCGCGCATCTTACGGAAGAGCGTGCTTTTATGCATGCCCAGTTCCCGCGCCGCAGCATGGCGGTTCCCGTGGTTGCGCTCCAAGGCTTCCAGGATTAATTGCGCTTCCAGGGCTTTTCGTGCGTCACCGATGGGCACAGGACCGGTTTCCGGGTGCGCGCGCCTGGCCAGGTAATCCGGTAGGCAGGGAATATCGATGTCTTTATTGGCGGCGCATAGAACAAAGGCGTGTTCAATGATGTTTTCCAGTTCCCGGATATTGCCGGGGTAATCGTGGGCCATGAGCACGGCCATGGCTGCGGAGGTAACGCCCTGGATATCGCGGTTCTGCACGCGATTGAAACGGGCGATAAAATGTTCCACGAGGAGGGGCACGTCCTCCTTGCGTTTTCTCAGGGGAGGTAGTTCCAGACGCACGACATTGATGCGATAATACAAATCCCGGCGGAAGCCGCCCGTTTCCACCAATTCGGCGAGATCCTTGTTTCCGGCGGTGATGACCCGCACGTCGGTCCGTACCGACGTGTTGGAGCCCAGCGGCTCGTAGATATGTTCCTGCAGCACCCGCAGCAGCCGCACTTGGAGCGCCGGGGTGATATCGCCGATTTCGTCCAGGAACAGGGTGCCGCCCTCCGCCGCGGCGAAACGCCCGGGCTTGTCCTTGTCCGCGCCGGTAAAGGCCCCGGCCTTGTAGCCGAACAGTTCACTTTCCAGGAGCGAGTCGGGCAGGGCGCCGCAGTTGACGGCGACAAAGGGACCTTCGGCGCGCCGGCTCATGCCGTGGACGGCGCGAGCCAGCAGTTCCTTGCCGGTGCCGGTCTCGCCCTGGATCAGGACGCTGCTGTCGCTGGCCGCGATCTGGGGGAGCACGTCGAAAAGACGGCGCATCAGATCGCTGCGGCTGACCATGTCCCCGATTTGAAAACGTCCGGTGATTTCCTTGCGCAATTCTTCCACCAGGCTCAGGTCGCGGAAAGTTTCCGCGCCGCCGATGACCTGGCCTTCCGCGTCGCGCAGCAGCGCCGTCGACACCGAAATAGGGATGCGCTGTCCACCCGCGTCTATGATGTAACAGGAACGATTGATGACGCGCTTCCCCGTGTCCATGGTATGTTTCAAAGCGCAGTCCATTTCGCACATGCTCGCCCGGAACACTTCCCAGCAGCGCTTGCCCAGCGCCTCCTCCCGGGGAATTCCCGTGATCTCTTCCGCCGCGCGATTAAAAGAAGTCACCTTCCAGGCCTCATCCACGGTGAAGACACCGTCGGAGATGCTTTCGAGAATGCTGTCCGTGATATCGGGTTGATATGCTTTCATTATAAATTCAGGGACAGACTGGAAATAAACGCTTCATGTGTTGTAATCCTCGCCTTGAGATGGTTTTACGGCGTTGTGTTTAGGGGCTTGTTTGGGCTTGGGGCCGCGTTTCCGCGGACGGACAGAACGGTTTAACTGCGTTTCAATCTGGTCGAGAAAAGCGGCATCTCCACAGGGACGGCCGGTGCTGGTTTCTTTGCGTATACGCGCCAACAGTTCCTCATCATTCGGTTGCGCCAGCCACGCCAACCAGTCCGTTATAACGCCAGGCGGTGGAAATTCGCTGGACAACAGGGCGTCAGACCGTAAGCCGCAATGGGCCGCCGCGCTTGACCAGCGGTAGTCCGCAGCGTGTTCTACCAATCCCGCCGTCACCGGATTACGCTCCACATACCGGACTGCCGCCCACAAGTGGGTGTCATCCAACGGGCAGGAGTAAAACCGGCCCTGCCACACGTGTCCGGAAAGCGCGCTGCGACTGTTGAAATACATCGCGTATACGGTATGCGTATCCCGCAACCCATGTCCCAGGGAATGCTCCTCCCCGGGAAGTGCTACCAGGTGAACGTGGTTCGTCATCAGGCAATAGGCCCACAGGGAAAGACCGTGTTGTGCCGCATACTTGCCCAAGAACCGAAGGTAGGCTTCACGGTCCCCGTCCGTCTCAAAAATATTACCGTGCCGATTCCCTCGTTGTGTGATGTGGTGGGGATACCCGGGTACGACGATACGTGCTACTCTGCTCATGACAAAAGTATAGCATACTAAAACGCCGCATGCAATCTATTTCGTAGTCTGTCCCTGAATTAAGATACATTGCCCTTATTGCTTTTCTTTTGTAATAGTGCTACGATTACGATAGTTGGAACAGAAAGGCTCTATCCATGAACAGAGTTTTAGTTTTTCTTTTTTTGGTGGGTGCGACTGGATATGGGATTGCAGCCCCGGAGGTCCCGTACGTTTCTCCGACAAAAGCTTCCGTCATTACCGTTCACGATAGTACGACGGTAGCCGCATTGTCCACGCTTGACAATGACGCACTGGTAATTTCATCCATCCATCCATCCATCCAAAGGACTTAACGCGGGCGGTATTGAGGTCAACATTCATGGAAGTAATTTTATAACCACAGGGACAACCCGGGTATTGTTTGGAGGAACTGCGGCGACGAATGTGAACGTGATTGATTCCGGCTACGGTTTTCTCTATCTGACCTGTATCGTGCCGGCGCATGCGCCTGGAACTGTTGATGTGACCGTTATTAATCCCGATGACGGCGCGGGTACGCTGGAAGCGGCCTTTACTTATCTTGAGACCAATCCACCGGCAGCTATGTATGTTATGCCAACGGGCGGTCCCGCGAACGGGGGTATTGAGGTCTCCATCTATGGCGGCAGCTTCGTAACCACGGGGGAACCCGGGTACTGTTCGGTGAAACCGATGCGACAAATGTGATTGTATATGAACATGACAACGGCTTGTTTTCCGCAATCTGCACGTTGCCGGAGCATGTGCCGGGCGCTGTTGACGTGACTGTCATTAATCCTGATGGTGGCAGTGGAACGCTTGGGGGGGCATGATAGCCCCGACAATGAGAGCGAAACGCACCCGGCTGATCTGGACAAAGACTGGTTTCTGAAGATGGAGGAAGCAACAGCCTACCTGACGGGCTGGCAGCTGAGCGTCAACCCAATGAAGTATGCCATACGCGCCGCGTATTTATGGCAGAAGGGTGGATTTTATACGTCCAATGTGGACGAAGCCCCGCCGCAGTGTTGGGTGGTCCTGCCACAATGAATGGATGCTGTAATAATTGAGTGGGCTGTCAAAGCGACTTTGCGAACACGGTCTTAAAAAACGTATTATGGAACTGGCTTTCAGTCGCTTTAAGACATCGCGGAAATTCCCTTATCGTTTCGTCGTATACGGGGGAGACCGCAACGTCTTATGAACTTCTGTCTCCGGAGTTATTGGGAATTACCGGATTTACATCCAGGGAAAGGAACCGTTATGCAATTGATACGAATGGCGTTTTGCGTGCTGGTGGCTCTGACCGCGACTGCGGCGGAACCGGTGCATTTGACTGTAGCCCCGGTAAAGCCCGACAACCCGCGTAACTCCGAGGCGGCGATTATTCCTCTCTCAGAAGGGAGGCTGTTGCTGGGCTGGACGGAATTTTATGCGGGCAACGGCGCGGACCATGGCCCGGCGCGGCTGGCGGGCAAGATTTCCAAGGATCTCGGCCGCACCTGGGGTGATCAGTACACGCTGGTGGAAAACGATGGCGGCTGTAATGTCATGGAAGTGAATTTCCTGCGATTGAAGGACAACAGCATTGCCCTTTTTTATTGCCAGAAGAACACGGAAGACTCCGATTGCCGGGTCATGATGCGCGTGTCCAAAGATGAGGGCGCCACTTTCGGCGGCGCGAAACAGATCAGCGAAGCGGGCAAATATACCGGCCTTACCAACGGACGCTGCATTCGCCTGAAAATGGGGCGGATCCTGCTGGAAGCCTGGGAAAACGGGGATAGTTATGTGTACCTTTCGGATGATGAAGGCGCTACGTGGCGGGAGAGCCAGCGTATCAAGCCGGAACAGGGTTCCTGGGAGCCCGCCTGTATCGAGCTGAAAGACGGCCGCGTGCTCATGATGACACGCACCGGCATGGGCGGGCAATACCAGAGTTTCTCCAGCGACGGCGGCGAACACTGGACCGAGCCGACACTGTCTGACCTCAAAGGCACCGCCGCGCCGGTTTCCCTGAGTCGGGTGCCTTCCACGGGCGACTTGCTGGCCGTCTGGAATCATAACCCGGGCGCCGGACACCGCACGCCGTTAACCGCCGCGTTATCCAAAGATGAGGGTACGACGTGGGGGAGTTTCCGAAACATCGAGGAAGCGCCGGGCGACGCCTGGGCCTATCCGGCGGTGACCTGGGTGAAGGACGAGGCGCTGCTAACCTATTTCAATTACACCGGTGGCCTTTCCCTGCAGTTGAAGATTTTTCCCGAAGCCTGGTTCTATGAAAACGCGAACCCCCAATAACACCCAAATCTGAAGAACTGTAAAATTTCCCTGCATAGGAAGGGTGTCGATCCGCTGCAAGAAGGGTGCGCATGAGACACTCCGCAAGGAAAGGCATACGCTTTGGGGTCCCGCTGAAAGAATTAAAACGGCGCACGATTCCGCGATCTTTCCTGAAGCCACAGAAAAAGAGCTTTGCCGATCTGCATTCCCACGCGCGCCAGAAATGCTTTTTGCATGTTGTTGATATCCACTCCCGCTTGCGTGTAAAACGTCAACACCCCCAGCACGGTGTCACCATACAACAACGGTATGACATAATGGCCGTGCACATCCAAGCCGTACCAGCGGGTTTCATGGCGTGGGTCTTCATAGCAGTTCCTGCAAATCAGCACTTCTCCGCTTACGGCGGCGAGGCCGCACAGGCATTGGCCGAAAGGGATGAAGGCCTCCTCCTCCAGGAACTCCCGGCTGAATTGTCCGCGCGTTTCCATGAGGCGTAACCCTCCGGCCTTCTTATCCGCGAGATACAAGATAACCCTGTACTCCGTGTGGTTGCGAAGAAATGCATTGACCAAAAGCGTGGCCGCGTCCACCAGGCTGCCTAGGGAGTCCGGCTTTTCGCCAAGCCGGGCGAAGGACTGCTTGATATCACAATACTGTGGAGCCGTGATGGTCTCTATCTCATTTACCGTGTCCATATCGGTGCGTGTCCTTATATCTGTGGTCTGTCGATACGGCTGGTATTTATCGTGCTTTTTAAAATCATATTAAGTTTATTATATTACTTTTAAAATTGCAATTCTTTCTTGAAACCACTGAAGCATTAAAATTAACTATCATAAATCGCAATTTAATAATACATTAAATAAGTTTAATGTAGGCCATGGTATAGCCGTATTCTTTAGAAGGTTGGAAAGTACAAGGAGGTGTTGCTCACGGGAGCAGATGGGTGGGGCATGAGGAAACAGAATGCTTTAGGATGCGGCCTGAGAAAGAGCACCTGTGGCAGGGACAGTTGCGGTCCAGCCTGTTTCAGGCCTGAGGGGGACCAGGCTGCCGGAGCGAGAGTCACCGGCCCGTTTCCAGGGCTTCCCAGCGCTGGTACAGGCGCGCCACTTCCGCTTCCGCTTCCTTTAAACGCTGCAGCACCGCTTGTGTTTCGGTGAAGTCCCGTCCGTAGAACCCCGGTCCATTGATTGCTTCCTGCAGCCGGGCGACCTGTTCTTCGGCGTCCAGAATGGTTTGTTCGATCCCGGCGAGTTCCTGCTTTTCATGATAGGTGAGCCCCGGTCGTTTCACGGGCACCGCCGGACGCGCAGGTCGGGACTGTTGCGCCCGGCTCTGTTTTTCTTCTTCGCGCCGACGTTCGCAGTAAAGCAGGTAATCATCGTAATTCCCCGTAATCTGGACGATGGTACCGGATTCCTCGAAGATGAGCATATGGGTGCACAGGCGGTTAAGCAGATAGCGGTCATGGCTGACGATGAGGGCGCATCCATCGAAGCATTCAACGGTCTCTTCAAGCACCCGGAGTGTGTACAAGTCCAGGTCGTTGGTGGGTTCGTCGAAGACGATGAAATTACCGCCGCGCAACAGTTTTTTCGCCAGGTCCACGCGCCGTCGCTCACCCCCCGACAGTCGGTCCAGCCGCATTTCGGCGCAACTCTTGTCGAACAGGAAAGACTCCAGATAGGACGGCACATGGATGCGCTGGCGTCCGACTTCAACATGCCGCTGCCCGTCCGACACGAAATCCAGCACGCGCATTTCCGGGTCCATATCGGCCAGGACCTGGTCCACATAGAGGAAGTGGGTGGAAGGGCCGATGAGGATATCCCCCGACTGTGGGCTCTCCCGGCCCATGAGTACCCGAAGCAGCGTGGATTTGCCGCAGCCGTTCGAGCCCATGACACCCACACGCATACCCTTCTGCATGAAGAGGGAAAAGTGCCGAAAGAGCAGTCGGTCACCGTAGCCGTGGGTGACCAGACGCGCTTCTAGGATATCCTTGCCCAGGCGTTCCGGTTCGGGAATGGCGAAGGCGAACTCCTTGCGGGCGGGCGGCGGCCCCTTCTCCCGGGTTTCCATCAGGCGGGTGATGCGTGCCTTTGCCTTGGTACCCCGCGCCTTGGGGCCGCGCCGGTACCAGGCCAGTTCCCGTTTGATTAAGGCCAGCCGGTTGGACTCGGTGCGTGCCTGTACGTCCTCCACGGTTGCCTTGTATTCCAGGAAGCGTTCGTAATTGCCAGGAAAACTGAGCATGGCGCCGTGGCTGATTTCCACGATGCGATTGGTGACCCGGTCGAGGAAATACCGGTCATGGGTCACGAGGATGCAGGCGCCCGCGTAGCCTTCCAGGAACCGTTCAATCCAGGCTACGCTTTCCGTATCGATATGGTTGGTCGGTTCGTCCAGCAGCAGCACATCAGGGTGAGAAAGCAGTTTGGCGGCCAGGTCCACGCGCCGCAGTTCCCCGCCCGACAGGGAAACGAGTGACGTCCTGGGCGGCGGCAGGCGCAGTTCGGCGGAAATCTTTTTGAGTTCGGTGTCCAGGTGCCATGCCTGGGCGGATTCGATGCGATGCTCCAGTTCATGGCACTCCTGTTCCAGAGCATCATAGGCCTGTCCGCCATGGGGAGTGTGGGCGAGGCGTTCATGGGCTTCCCGCCATTGCAGCAGCAACGCGCGCAAGCCGGCAGTCGCGGTCTCCAGGGCATCTCCGACGGTCTGTTCCGTGGACAGGGAGCAGTGCTGCTCCAGCAATGCCACGCGTGTGCCTTGGGCGCGCGTGGTAATGCCCGCGTCCGGCTCCATCAACCCGGCAAGAATGCGCAGCAAGGTTGATTTTCCGGACCCGTTCCGGCCAATCAACCCGATGCGGTCGTTTTCATGTATGGTCAGGGAAAGGTGTTGGAGCACCTGCTGGGCGCCGAAGCTTTTCGAAACCCCCTGCGCACTGAGCAGGGCCTTTCCCGGTGCTGTCGCTGCCATGATTGTTCCTGAGGAAACACACGTTTGTGTTGACGGTCATGAGGGAGGCCCCTCTTTAAGAAAACAAAGGCCCGAGGCGGGCATCAAGAACTGCGCGGCGGGGAAAAGAATGGTTCGTGCCTGATGTTCTGGTACAACGCCGCTGCAGAATATGGTACGTTATCGGCTTTCACCTTCGCAAACAGAATGGACTGGACTCCTATCGTGGACAGGCTTGGCGCATACGCGGCTGTTTCACGGGAAGGAAGGTCGCACCGCCGCCTATATTGCCAGGGTGGACCATCCGCTTGCCCGGGCGGCAAGGGCCAGCGTTGCATCATCCGAAACGAGAAGTACCTGGCGCCGGGCAACGGCCTGGTCCAAGAGGAAAAAGAAAGGCCGCCAATCCGGGGCGGCGGTCATCTCTGAGGCTGGAGCGGTAATAATCAGCGGTGCAGACTCTCCGGGACAGGCCAGCGCTTCAAGTGCCGCCAGTCGCAAAGCCAGGTGCGCAGCGGTCCCGGCAGCTTCATCGTCGCTTTCAGCGGTAATGACCAGAGCATCGCCGGGAGTGGACTTGGACAGGTCAAGCGTGATGTGGGCTGAAATCCCGGCTTCGCGCAGCATGGCTTCCGCCCTTTGGCGGATGACGCTGCCGTAATGGGCGCGCCATTGCGGGGTAATTTCATCGATCAACGCCATGGCCCGTGCGCCGGCAGCCAGGCGCCGGCGGCACTCGGCCTCAGCCTGTTCCGAGGCGGCGCTATCCTCATCAATCTCCTGCAGGCTCCGCCATCCCGACAGAATTTTATGGCGTTTGGCACACAAACTCTGGTATCGCTGCAGGATGGCTTCATAATCGGTTTCGCAGGCGGCAAGTTCGTTTCTCAACGTATTGATGGAGGCGGCTTCGGGATCCTGGTCCGGCCCGGCTGCGCTTTCCTCCTCAAAGGCCGGAAACCGTCCCTGCAGCAACTCCGCCAACTCCTGTTCGATGGTGTGCCGTTCCCGGGATAGGTCGGCAATCAGGGAGGCGTTTTTAGATGCGGCTTCCACCTCTTCAAAGGCTTCAAGTCCCTGTTCTTTTAACATGTCGGACAGTTTGTCCACATGCCCGGTGTACAACGCCTCTTCTTCCCTGAGGCGGGT
The DNA here is from genome assembly GCA_022710255.1 of Candidatus Hydrogenedentota bacterium. Classification (GTDB taxonomy): domain Bacteria; phylum Hydrogenedentota; class Hydrogenedentia; order Hydrogenedentales; family CAITNO01; genus JAAYBJ01. The sequence goes on along the minus strand of JAKLHG010000019.1, from coordinate 5,811 downwards.
TTCCAGATCCTGCAAGAGGGCGGTCAGGGTTTCACCGCGCTTCGCGGCTTCACCCATCTCTTTCACATACCGCTGATATGCAGCCAACAGGCCGATGACTTCCGTATGCCGGGATTCCAAGGTAAAGCCGTTCTGCCGTATGCGCACGCGCAGCGCTTGCTCCAGGGGTGCCAGTTTCTTTTGTATTTCCGCGAGTTGCCCTTCCAGGAAGCGGCGCTTGCCGGCCAGACCCTGATACTGGTTGCGCAGGTTGGCGAGGTGTTTCACGGTCTTGTGATAATCCGCGGATTTCCGAATGGCGCTACTGACGCAACGTTCCACGTCTTCCGGCCGTTCGGGATGTTCCTCCAGGGGCGCCACGGTTTCTTGTATTCGGGCGAATAGTAGCGGTATGCGCTCGTTGCTCTCCCGCAGGCTCTCTTCGGTCAGTTCCAGCGTATCGCGCATTTGCGTAAGCTGACCCTCATCGGCCATGTACTGGTCGTAGCGGGCTTCAAGTTCCCGTATGGTACCGCACTCAGCCTTCACCAGCAGGTCGCTGATGCGTTGTTCGTTTTCTTCCAGCTCCGCGGCACACACGTCCAGAATAGCCTGGTCCTGCGCGAGCAGACCCTTTAACTCGCTGATGCTGAAATATGTCCGGATAAACCAGGACACGAAGTAGAGAACGGCGAGGAAGAGAACTGCGGCCGCATACAGAATCGGCGTTTTCCTTACACTGGCATAAACCCCCAGAATGAAGATCAGGCCGAAGGTGGACCCCAATCCAAGCGTTCCCACGCCGGGTTGGGTTTCCTGAATAATTTCGCGCATGCCTTGAATCTGGAGCATCCGCTTTCGGGCCTCGGCCATTTTTTCCTCCAGATCTTCCTTCTTTTCATGGTAGTCTTTCAGGGTGGTGGAAAGATTTTCCATCCCCGAAAAAATGGTCCTTTCCGCTTCAATGGCGATGTCCTTTACCCGTATATTGTGTTGCAGTTCCAGAACTTCGTGCGCTTCCTGGTCGCGAGCCAGAATGGCGGCGTCCAGGGAGGCGGCCATTTGGTTGAGCCAGTCCGCCGGATTGGGGGCAATCCGGGTAAAGTCCGGCATCATGGACAGTTTATGCTCCTCCGAACCGATACGGCCGCCGATTTCCTCGACCTGCCTGCCGGCCTCTTTCACCCCGGCCTGAATCTTGCCGAGAGAAGTGGCGAGTATACGCGCCTCGTGCTCCAAATCAACGGGTAACTGCAAATGGCCTTCCACGGTTCCCGCATTGAGTTTTGCGGATTGCCCCGGCAGCGCGTTCAAGGCCCGGCGTGTTTCTTCCAGTTCCTCGCGGGTTCGTACGCATTGCAGGCGCGCGGTTTCCACCTGGGTTTCTTTTCTTTTTAGTAAGGCCGCCTTGCCGGTATCCAGGAAACGCTTTCCCCGGAAACCGTCCAACTGATTACGTACCTCTTTCAGTCGGTCCTGAAGTTGCTGTGTTCGTATGGCGGCCGCCGCACGAAGGCTTTCAAGCAGTGTGTGTCGTTTTGCGCGCAACACTTCCAACCGGTTGCGGGCCTCGTGTATGTCCGGCGCCAGCGCGCGCGCGGAATCCAGCGCCTTTCCCACATTTTGCCGCTCTTGCGCCAGTTGTGCTTTCTGCGCCTGCAAGGTTGCCAGGGGTGTGCCCGGACCGCGGCTGCGCCCCTGAAGCTCCACAAAATGCGCCAATCCTGCATGGACGCGGTCAAGGTCATTGCCCGTACCGCCTGTGTCTATAAGGGAGCGCAATTCCTGTACAGAATCCCGCGCCTTACCGCTGTTTCCCGCATGCAGCATGTCATTCAGCGCCAGGCGAAGCGGCGCGGGCGTTTCGCCGACGGCGCAAAGTTCTTCGCTTACGGTTTCTACGGTCTTCTGATCGGGACAATAAATGAAGTGCTTTTTCGGGTCCAGGGCAGTCTCACCCTGTCGCGAATCCGGACCGGGATATGGGAGTGTTGTTATGGTCATGAAAATAAAAAGCCCTCTTCCGGGGTGCTGGGCGTAATGGTGTGACACGCGTTCAGCATCAGTTCAAGCGCTTCAGATTCCCGCAGGGCATTTTCCCGTATCGTTTCATCGAGGATTCTGGACCCCATGAGTTCAATGAGTTTTGACAGGCAGCTGTTGTCCCGTACCGGGACCAGGGTTTCCTGCCCGATAACGGTGTTGTCTTCCATGTCCGCATACAGGAAAAGGCTGTTTGCCCTATTCCTCAAATCCGTAACGATCCCCTCGGCTTGGGCGGGCCGCGCCCCGTGAAGGCAAAGGTGAACCACCTTTTCACGCGGATCCTTCGCACAGAGGGCGCCAAACAGCGCCGCTGCGTTTGCGGCTCGGGTAATATCGAGGTCGAGCCGCTCGAAAAGGATTTCGGAAACATCGACAGGCATCACCGAAACGCACGGAACCCCGCCGTCCTCTCGTGTAATTTCCACCTGCAGGATATGGCGTGATTTCGTCTCTTCGAAATTGCGACCCTGCGGCGCACCGGGAGACCAGGCCACCGTATTGGATTCCAGGCCTATCTCGGTGGCCTCGTGAAAATAGCCCATAGCGAGATAGGCGAGCTCATTATGGGCGCCAATGGCATGTTTGAAGAGAGCGTCGTATTTTTTCTCGCTCTTCACGTCGGGTATTGTTCCGTGGGTCACCGCAATATGAATACGCCCGTCCCCGGGAATATTCAATCCCTCAGACAAGAGTTCCTGGTCGCGTGCGCCGTCATAGCCGAGCCCGTGCACCGTCAGCGGCAATCCGCTATGTAGGGTGGCATACCACTTTCCCGGGGGAAACACGGTGACATTTTCCGGCCACAAGGCAAGCGCGTAGGGGGATTCCGTCACAAAGGGGTCGCTACCGCCGGGTGTGATATATACCGGCAATGGCGCCGCTTCTTCCAGCATTCCAAGAACCTCGTCGAGAAGGTCTTCCTCGACATGCACCCCATCGAACAGGTCGCCCGCAATACACAAGGCATCGGCAGGCCAGTGGCGCGCGGTTTCAAGAATACGGTGGAACACTTTCCGCTGCGCCCCGCGCAGTTTGTTGCCGGTTTCGCTGTTTACCCCCAAAGACGCAAAGGAACTGCCCAAGTGCAAATCCGCCGTATGGAGGATACGAATGCGTTGCGCGTTCATTGCCCGACACTTCCCTTTTGTCATGCGAACATGGCCATTCCATGATCGTCATTACTCTATATTGTGGCAGAAAGCAATAAAAAATCCAACTTTATACCTTTTGTTGTGTTTCTGGAGCCAGGATGCCTGAAAAAAGTAACGCGGCCCCGAGGAAATCAATCGCCGGGGCCACTCTTCTGGGCCGGTTCCAACCGTTATTCAGGCAGTTCGCGCAGTTTGATGTTGCGGTAGTCCAGGCGGGACCCATGATTCTGCAGGCCGATAAAACCTTCCTCGCGCAGGACACCGGGATGGTCGGGCGCTTTATCCTTGAATTCGCTGATATCCCCGTTTACGATTTCCTGGTCATTCAGCTTGACTTGGATCTTGAAGTCATCATACCGGATATACATTTTCTGCCACTCCCCCGCAGGTTTTGACACGCGCTGGGACGGCGGGAGCAAGGAATAGACGGAGCCACAGAACTGCCAGGGCTTCAACTCGGCATATTCGGGGGCCGCATCATCGAGCACCTGTATTTCGAGTCCCGCATAGGCGGGGTTGCCTTCCCGGGGTGTGCGGACAAACACACCGCTGTTGCCGCCAGCCGGCACATTAAACTCCAGTTCCAGTTCGAAGTCATTGAATGTGCGTGTGGTGGACAGCCATCCGCCGCCTTCGCCATCCGTGTACAGGTGTCCGTCTTCCACGCCCCAGGTCTCCTTCTCGCCGCCTACCTGCTGCCATCCGACGAGACTTGCGCCATTAAACAATTCGCTCCATCCGTCTTCACCCATCAGACGTGCGATGGTGGGTTCAACCGCATGTGCCCAGAGGCTGTAGCCGTATTCATTGGGATGCAGAAGATCAGGCATGACCGCTTCTGTTAACTTGCCTTGCTGGTCCAGAAACGTGCTGTTGATGTCCAAAAATTCAACCATGGGGTCTTCTTCCGCTGTGGAGAATAATTCGGAGGCTTGTTTTAGTTTGGCCTGGTATTCCACGGCTACATCTCCGCGCGGGAAAATGGCCAACAACAGGACCTTCATTTCCGGCAGCGTCGCGCGCAGTTTGGCGACGATTGCCTTCACACCGCCCGCTATTTCTTCGGCCGAATGATTTTTAAAGTTGTTTGTGCCAATCATGATGACCGCCAGTTTCGGGGAGATACCGTCCAAGTGCCCGTTTTCAAGGCGCCACAACACGTGCTGGGTCTGGTCTCCCGAAAACCCCATATTCACCGCGTTGCGCCGGGCGTAATGCTTTTCCCATTCCGCCGCCCCGCCGCTTTCCCAACCGTGCGTAATAGAATCGCCAATCATCAGCAGGTCCACGTTGCCTTCCTTGACGCGCGCATTCACGGCGGCATTGCGTTCTTTCCACCAGTCAGCGTCGCGCGGCACGGGGTCCACGGCGGATTCCGCGCAGGCGCCGGACAGGACCAGCACCAGCAGGCCGGCCGTAATAAAGAGCATTCGTGAAGTCAGGGTACTGCAGTGTTTTCTCATCGTTGTCTTTCCTTTGTTGAATGGGTTGATACAGTGTCTATGAACTGAATGCCGGGCGCACGAGGGTTGCCCAGTCTTCCTTGAACACGAAGAAGTTGATACCGTCCGCGCCGCCCTCACGGACCAGGCGCGTGGTGTCGGCCATAAGAGGATCATCAATATAGATGATAGGTGCAAGTTCCTTGTCCGCGCCGATTAGTTCCCGGGCGCGCTGGGTCTCCCGTCCCACGGCCTCCGGCGGCAGCGCCGTCTTCACGGCATCCACGCGCGGTTCAATATTCAGGCCGGCAAACCCGGCCCAGGCAAGCATGGACGTCATGACTTCCGCTTCGTAAGGGGTGTCGGCGAGGCCGAGCTCGCCTGGTATCTCGGACAGTTCCCAATTCAGGCAGGCCGGACCGGGATGGGTCGGGTAATTGCGATAAATCATCGGGGCAAACACGTCGGCCACGTCGCGAAGGTCTTCATAGGACTGGCCCACCAGCGGCGCCAGAGAGGGCGTGAAAATATAGATGCCCATACGCAGTTTCGCCCCGTGTATGATTTTGGAGAGAGCCCGGAAATGCTCCGTGGTGTAGGCGCGCCGGAAGCGGAACCATTCGAGCAGGCCTGGGTATCGGGTCAACCATTCGAGCAGTCCCGAGGGCGTGGCGAACCGTCGCACCAAGTGCAGGGCGGATGCTTCCTGCCCGGTCAGGTCCCGGTGGAACCGTTCCACATTGTGTTTCATCAGGCCGAAATCAAAACCCCGTTCCAGGGCGCATTGCTCGGCATGTATGGAAAAATCCGTCAGAAACGGCATCAGCCCGCTTGCGGGAGAGGCGAATCGGACGCCGTCCACAAGAATGCCCTGTATTCCCTGTGTCTTCACCATTTCAGCATAGGAAGCCAGGGATGCCAGGCGAATTTCGCGGCAGCAGGGGGATCCGGAACCGAACCAGATTTGCGGTGTGCCCGCAATATCCACCGACTTCAACTCGTCCGTATCGCGCACCAGCGGAAATCCGCTGCCGCATACCCAGGATTCCATGCCGGCCGCATGGACCGCTTCGATGACCGGCGCCCCGCCTGCGACCACGGTATGAAACCCGGCGTCACGCAGTGCCTTGGCAGTGTCGGCGGGAGTATCGCCGCCGAATCCGTGCATCCAATAGGTTACGGGCGCGGCCTTG
>JAKLHG010000189.1 GCA_022710255.1 Candidatus Hydrogenedentota bacterium | reverse complement strand
ACGTTCTTTAATCTTATTCTGTACCTTGACCCAATAAATATTCATAATTTAGAGTCTTTATTATAACATATATGAAAACAAAGGGGCTGATTTTATTGCGATGATATTACTAACAAATCTTAGCGCGTGTACGGAAAGTCGCGATTGCTTCGCTTTGTTCGCAATGATGGCTATATGGATGCTAAATCATTGCGAGCCCCGACCGCTGTTGGCGTCGGTTCGGTTTAGAAAGATGAATTTAGGCCTACAAACCATGTAATAGTCATCGCGAGCGCAGCGAAGCGATCTCTGCATAGGACGGTCTCGCTGCAAACGAGATTGCTTCACTTCGTTCGCAATGACGAGGATCCTTATGTTGTTGGTATTTAAAGCAATAAAGAAGACTTTCTTAGCAATCTTTTATAGTCAAGGCATAAGGAAGGTTTTCGACCAAAACAACAGTCCGTCACATAGTTCAGCTAAAAACGGCCGTTAGATTCAGAAGCGGTTTTCGAAACCAGGGACTCAAAGGACATAAAGGACACAAAGGGACCATAAACGGTTTCCTGATTGGTGCGTCCTTTAGGTCCCTTGCGTCCTTTGAGTCCTTTCATTTGACAGGCATATGCAAGATCAAGATAGCTCCGGTATAGGTTCTATAGGCTTAATATGACCTATATACACGAAAAAAAAGCCTTGACTTTTAATCCAAATTGTATTAGACTATTAGTACAAAGAGACACCCATGAAACTGCATATCAATCCCAAAGAAGGCAAGCCCATCTACCGGCAGATTATGGACCAGGTGAAATACCTGATCGCGTCGGGACGGCTCCGCCCCGGCGATGAACTGCCCACGGTGCGCGGTCTGGCCCAGGACCTGCTCATCAACCCGAACACGGTCGCCCGCGCCTACCGTGAACTGGAGCAGGCGGGCATCCTGGTCACGCGCCAGGGGGCGGGCACGTATGTTTCCACCCAGGGCACGCCCCTGTCCAGGGAAGCCTGCGGGCGCCTGCTCCTGGAACGGGCCCGGGCGCTCGCGGCGGAGGCCTGGCATCTCGGCTATACGCTGGAAGACACCCTCAGCCTGGTGCGCCGTGCCCACGAAGAACAACAGGCCGAACAACACAACGATAAGGAGAATACGCAATGACGGAAGCGGCAGTAGTGGAATCCGTGATTGAAGTGCGGGGCCTTGTTCGGAAATTCCGGCGCAAACAGGCCCTTGCTGGCGTAGACATAACCGTGCCGCGCGGTGTCGTGTACGGCCTGGTCGGCGAAAACGGCGCAGGCAAGACCACCCTGCTCAAGCATATCCTGGGCAGCCTGCGCGCCCGGTCGGGCAGCGTGCGCGCGTTCGGCATGGACCCCGTCACGGAACCGGTCGCCGTATTGTCGCAGCTGGGCTACCTGTCCGAGGACCGGGATATTCCCGGTTGGATGCGCGTCGGCGAGGCTATGCGCTACACCCAAGCCTTTTATCCTGGCTGGGACGAGGCCTATGCGGAGTCGCTGCGGGAGCGCTTTGAACTGGACGAACGCGCGAAAATAAAGACCCTGTCCCGGGGCGAAAAGGCCAAATGCGGCCTACTGCTGGCGCTGGCCTACCGGCCGCCGCTGCTGGTGCTCGACGAGCCGTCCTCAGGCCTGGACCCCTCGGCCCGGCACGACATCCTCGAAGCCATCGTACGCACTGTGGCCGACGAAGGACGCACCGTATTGTTCTCGTCCCACTTGCTCGACGAAGTGGAACGCGTCGCCGACGTGGTGGCCATGATCCACCAGGGCAAGGTGGTCTTCGAAGAATCCCTGGACAGCATCAAGGCGCGCCACTGCCGCCTGCTCGTGTCGCGCGAAGAAGAGGGTGGTCCCGCGCCCGAACTGTCCGGCCTGCTTCATGCCTCCGGCGGCGGCCGCGAGTGGACACTCGTATGCGAAGGTGAATTGGATGCACTCCGGGCTGAAGCGACCGGCCGGGGCCTGCAGGTGCTCGAAGCGGACACCCCCAGCCTCGAAGACGTGTTCCTCGCGCGCGTGACGCCGGGAAAGAGAAAGGAAGCGGTATCATGAAACCAAAGTATCGCGCCTTGATTTGGGAGCAGAGCCGCACTGCGGGCCTGATATGCCTGTTGCTCGGCATATTATCCTGTTTATTTGTTCTGACGGTGCACTTTCTCCTCCACATGGGAAAGATTACTATTCTGGATGTGTGGGATTTCAGCATATTGATGTTCTACTTCTCCATGGCGGGCGCGGCATTGTTGGTTAGCCGGCAGGATGTTCGGGGCCATATTGTCTGGGGATTCGATCAGCGGTGGTTCCGGCTTCCCGTGCCCATGCATGTTTTGTTCGGTATCATTTTAGGTTCCCGTAGTGTGTTTCTGGCCCTGTTGCTTGGCCTGCAATTCCTGCTTGCGTTGACACTGCCCATCGTGAAAACAGGGGAACTTGCCCTTTATATTATGATTCCGCTTTATCTCTACGCACTTTTGCAGGCGGCGGCGTGGGCCTGGAAGCGCGCCCCCTTCCTCTTCTATGGCCCCGTGGTGTTCCTGTTAGCCATTATGGTTGTGTTTCGTTTTCTCCGCGTTTCCCCGGATGAGATATTTATGATAGCCGTCCGGGCGCTACGGGAACCGCACACGCTGGTTCTGGCAGTTCCCCTTGCGGGGCTGGTCATGGGGTATGGCGTATATCTGGAACGGCATGACCGGCATTTCGGTCCCCAAAACTTGTCGGCGCTGACGTCCCCCGTTTCATGGCTGCTTTCGCCGCCTCTGGGGAAAAAGAACTCCGCCTTCGAAGCGCAACTCTGGTATGAAATGCGCCGCGCAGGCTGGGTGTTGCCTGTGTTAACAATTACCTTCACCGTATTCTTCACCCTTGTGATGCTGCTGGTGGAAGAACACCCCTTCAGCATGGGCCTTGCCCAATATGTACCCCCGGCCGCACTGGTTGCGGCGGGGCTTGCGGCCAGTACTAAACTGTTTCCCCGCAGCGGCATGCAGCACCTGCGGCCCATGGAAGACCGCGGCATCGCTGCCGCGCGCCTGCTGGCGCAATTGCGGGGCCTGTGCATGGCCATGCCGCTGGCGGGCCTGTTGTCGGCGTTTCTGCTGCTGGCCGGGCCGATGGAACGTTCAATCCTGTCGCAATTGCTCACGGATGGATTCAACCCGGCTTTTGATATCTTCATTGTCGTAGCGCGTCCCCTGGTGCTGGCGGGGATGCTGGCCTGGCTGCTGCTGTGGCTGAAAACATTTCCCATGGGCGTGGTGATAGTAATTGTGAGCGTATTTTCTGCACTTTCCTCCCATTTCCTTTCTGGCCATTATGCCGTACTGCATTATTCCGCGGGAATCTGTGTATTTGTTGTAATGAGCCTTCTACTGACCTTGTCATTACTCCTGTATACGTGGCTTAAGGGCATGATCTCCCAAAGACAGTTTTGGGGAGCCTTATGTCTCTGTGTTGTTCTAGCTTCTTTTATATGGCTGGGAAGCCGTTCCCTGGCGGGAAGCATGGGATTATGGCTGTCTGTTGCCACGGGTACGCTTCTGGCGGCGCCCCTTCCTTCGCTGGCCTGGCTGATTCGGGCGGAACGGCATGATACCGGCTTCCGGAGATATTACCTATGAAATGCTTATCGGGACGTTTACGATGGTTGGTATTTGCTGCGACAGGTTTCGCGATACTCTATGCCTGTTTCGTCTATGACGTACGGCGCGAACCCACGGCCGAGCGCCAGCTTCGCAAAGCCGGTATCGCTGTTACCTTACAGGAACTGAAAGCGAGATACGCCTCGGAGCCGAGACAGGACAACGGGGCGTTCCTGTATCTCCAGGCAATGGGAAAAATTAAAAACCTGAAACTCCCAGAGTTTGAACAGTTACCGATTGCGGGCAATCTGAAATACGAATACGGCCAAGTACTTACGCACGAGCAACGAGACGCCTTGCATGCGTATGTGACCATGAACGAGGCCACCATCGCACTCATTCTGGAAGCGCAAAATCGCCCCTTTTCACGCTTTCCGGAAAGCCGGTATGACTCGCTCGAAATGAAACACCTGGCACATTCCAGAGATTTTGGGAGGCTCCTTGCCTGCGCCGCCCTGGATGCCGCCCTGTCCGGCGATATAGACTCCATGGACCGGATGATTACCGCCGGACTGAGGCTTCCGGAAGTCTTTTCAGAAGGCGGATTGCTCATAGACGCCCTGGTTGCCAATGCAATACGTTCCATTGCCATTTCCAGTGTGGAAAACTGCCTGTACTTCGTCACTCCGCCGAAGGAAACCTTACGCACCTGGCTGAGTATCCTTGGCCAGGAACAGTACACAACACTTCACACGCAACAGGATGCATTCAGAAATGAAACGACGTATTATCATCGGTATTATGCCGCTGATGATTTCTTCTTGACAGGGGAGACATCACGGATATGAGGAGATTAAAATAGCCGCCGAATGGACCCAATACAATTATTTTTCCCAGAACCAATACATACAAGTCATGAACGCCATCATCAATGCCGCCGACAAGGATTTTTATACGGCGGCGACCCTGTCTGAAAACGATATTCCGAGTGACGATAGCCTGAACAGTCCAAGGTATACTCTCAATGCCATATTATTACCAGCCCTTATGCGCGCATACTCCTCGCACGTAAGAAGCATTGCCCAAGCTACAACGGTCCGCGCTGCGCTGGTGGCGCTGATCTATCTGGATGACCATGGGAAGATGCCCGACACCCTGGAAGCGTTAACGCCAGCCTATTTGCCGGCCCTGCCGCGCGACCCGTTCACACCGGACGGATTCCTGTGCTACCGTGTAGATGATGGTCAGGCCGTGTTTTACAGTGTTGGCACGAACAAAAAGGATGACGGCGGCACAGAAACACAACCGGGCAAAGGGATTTTTCAGAGCGGCGATATTCTATTTCGGCTGTCGTTAAATAAGTCTAACGGCAATATATAATTGATTTTTATGTCTGAGAGGGTGTACGGAAAGTCGAGATTGCTTCACGTTGTTCGCAATGACGGCTACATGGATACAATGTCATTGCGAGTGAAGCGAAGCAATCTCAATGATTTGCAATAATTGCACAGGCTGTCAAAGGAACTTTCCGTACACGCTCTGACACATCGGACAGGTCGGATGAGTCGGACAAGAACCTCTCTGCAACAGAGGGAAAGACTTTATCATGTCTCAAGCGAAGCGGATCATTGCCCTGATAGGCTCCTATCGTAAGAGTGGCGTTATTGATACTGCCGTAGGAGGGGTGTTCCTCGCATGCGTGGGACCGCGTAGAAAAGAGGAAGCGATGCCATGAAGTCCCCCTACCGCGCTCTACTCTGGGAACAGGCACGCACCGCAGGCGCGATTTGCCTGATGCTCGGCGTGATGTCCGGGCTGTTTGTGTTGACGCGGCGTGTATTCCTTTATGCAAATATAATGAGGTTTGTGCGTTCGCAAGACGTGGCTGAGGTGTTTTTCTGTTTTTCTCTGGCCGGTGCGGGACTGTCGGTTATCCGTCAGGATGTCCGGGGGCATATCACAGGGGGGATTGACTCCCGATGGTTCCGGTTGCCCATACAGATGCCCGCCCTATTCAGCATAGTCGTAGGCGCCCGCGTCTTGTTCCTGGCCGCACTGGTTTCCTTCCACGTGTATATTGCGGCGCAGATGCGGCCCAGGATTGCACCGGTGGAGATTGTCCTTCTTGCGATACTCCCTTTTTATTGCTATTTGCTGATACAGGCGACGGCGTGGTCCTGGAAACGCATCCCCCTGCTGTGGTACGGGTTGCTGGCAGTGCTTTTGGCAGTCCCCTTGTTGTTCCGGTTTTGGGGCTTAACGCCGGAAGAAATACTCCCATTACTAAGGACCCTGGTGCGGCCACGTACCTTTGTGCTGGTTCCGCCCGTGCTGCTGCTGATACTGGTCTACGGCATATACCTGGAACGGCAGGACCGGTATTTAAGTCTGCCCAGGTTGCGGTTCATCGCGGGTTGGCTATCCCGGCCGTTTGCTCCCGCACTGCCGACACGGGCGACCGCCTTTGAGGCGCAATTCTGGTATGAAACGCGCCGCATCGGCTGGGTTTTGCCCGTGTTCACCCTGGGGTTAACCGCTGGTATTGTGCTCGTGTTGGTGCTGGTGGAGGAACATCCGTTCCAGTCCGGATTGGGTCAGTATATTCCGCTGCTGGCGCTGGTCGGCGGCAGCCTGTTTGCCGGCATCAAAGGCCTGTTCCCGCGCGGCGCCCTTCACCATCAGCGGCCTGTCACGGACTTCAGTATTGCGGCGGCGCGGCTGCTGGCACAGTTGCGCGCCTTGTGTATTGCCATGGCCTTGGCATTTTTATTGTGCCTGCCCCTGTTGTTGGCGGGGCCGCTCGAAAGGTCGGTCCTGGTGCAGTTGCAGGCGGAAGGATTCGCTTCCGCCTTGGATGTGTTTTTGGTTATTGCCCGTCCTCTGCTTCTGGCGGGAATGCTTTCCTGGCTGCTGCTCTGGATATTAACCGGCCCTGTCATCGCCGTATCCCTGGCGCTTTTCAGTTTCATGATGACCTCCTGGTTTGCTTATTGGGGTAACAATCAGAAGTTGTACGATGTCTTTGCAGTCTTTGCCCTGGGGTTTATTGCGATTGTTGCGATTCTGAGCCTGGCATGGTTCGGCCATAGCCTTTGGCGGGGTATCGCGTCCCGGATACAGGTGTTTATCCTCACCGTGCTGTCCCTTGCTGTAGCCTGTTTCCTGTGGCTCGGAAGCAGAAACTTGGAAGGGGTTCAGGGCTTTCTCCTGGCGTGGGCGGTTGGCCTGTGCCTGGTGCTGCCCGGGGTCTCGCTGACCTGGACCGTCTGGGGGCGGCGCCATGACACTGGGCTCGGGAGGTTGCGCTTATGACAGGACCCTTGCTAAAACAACCCTGGCTGATTCTGACACTGCTGGGTTTCACGGTTGTCTTCGCCGCTTCCGTCTATGACGCGCGTCGGGAAAGCACTGTAATCCGGCAGTTGCGCAGGGCGGAAATTCCCCTGTCGGTCGAGGAACTGAAGGAAAAATATTCGCCGGAGCCGTGGGAACAGAACGGCGCGAAATTTTACCTGGAGGCCATGACAAAGTACAGGGATCCGGAGCTGTCCACTTGGGAACACCTGGTGATTGCTGGAGACCTGGAGTATGAATACGGTCATTCATTTGCCAACGAACAACGGGATGCGCTCCGCGCTTATGTGGCTGCGAACGCGGAGACCATCGGGCTTATCCTGAAGGCCCAGCAATGCCCGTTCACCCGGCTGCCCGGGAGCCGATATGACATATACGATAACACTCTAAGGAAGTCACGAGACCTGGCCCGGCTTGTTGCCTGTGCCGCGCT
>JAKLHG010000188.1 GCA_022710255.1 Candidatus Hydrogenedentota bacterium | reverse complement strand
CAGATCGAAGAAGTGTACGCAGACCTCAAGAAAAGCATTATGCGCCGGTCCGTCGTGGACACCAACATACGCATGGACGGGCGCCGTCTGGACGAAGTGCGTCCCATTACAATTGAACTGGACATACTGCCGCGGGTGCATGGCAGCGCCCTGTTTACCCGCGGGGAAACCCAGGCGATTGTGGCGACGACCCTGGGCACCAGCCGTGATGAAATGCGTCTCGATGAATTGACAGGTGATGAGTTCCGCCGCTTCTTCCTGCATTACAATTTTCCGGCGTGGTCGGTGGGTGAAGTACGCCGCATCGCGGGCCCCGGCCGGCGTGAAGTAGGACACGGGAAACTGGCGGAACGCGCGCTCGAGTGCATGCTTCCCTTCCTCCACCCCGAACGGTACGACCAGACCGATGAGAAAAGCTTTCCCTACACCGTCCGCATTGTTTCAGACATCACCGAAAGCAACGGCTCCAGCTCCATGGCGACGGTGTGCGGCGGGTCACTGAGCATGATGGCCGCGGGCATTCCCATCAAAGCGCCTGTCGCCGGTATTGCCATGGGCCTTATCAAAGAAGGCGATGAAGTGCGCATCCTCACCGATATCCTCGGTGATGAAGACCATTTGGGCGACATGGATTTCAAGGTCTGCGGCACCGCGAAGGGCATCACCGCATTTCAGATGGATACCAAGGTGAAAGGGCTGTCACGGGAAGTCATGAAACAGGCTATGGAACAGGCGCGGGCCGGACGCGAGCATATTCTGGGCATCATGAATGCAGCCATTGAGGAACCCAGGCCCGACCTTTCCCCCTACGCGCCCCGTATTTTCACCATCAAGATCCATCCAGACAAGATTCGTGAAGTCATCGGACCCGGCGGCAAGGTCATCCGGCAGATACAAAGCGAGACTGGTGCAGAAATCGAAATCGAAGACGACGGCACCGTCAACATCGCCGCGACCAACAAGGAAGCCGCCGATGCCGCCATCGAGCTCATCCAGGAAATTGTTGCGGACGTGGAGGTCGGTAAGATTTACACGGGCCGGGTCACCCGCATTATGAACTTCGGCGCCTTCTGCACCGTCATCGGCAATAAAGAAGGCATGGTCCATATTTCGGAACTGGCGGATTACCGTGTGAACAACGTCACCGATATTGTCAATGTAGGCGATGAAATTCAAATCAAGGTTATTGAAATCGACCAGATGGGGCGAGTGAACCTGTCCAAGATCGCTGCGGACCGTGAACTGGGCCAAGTACAGCCGGCCCCGGAAGGGTATCAATCTCAGCCCTCCCGCGACGGCGGCCAGGGCAACAGACGCAATGATCGGCCCAGAAGGGATGACCGACCCAGAAGGGATGACCACAACCACGACCGGTCACGGCGAGACCGTAATCGGTAGCCGTGTCTCTTTGTACAAATGAAAACACCGGGTTGTCACGGCCTACGCGTGACAACCCTTATTATTTCAAAGCGGCCAAGCAAGAGGTTTTACCGTGAACGATCTCCCGCATTCAGATATCAAGATTCACCGATTGGATAATGGCTTTACCATCGCCATGGAACGGTTGCCTTATGTCCATTCGGCTACCGCAGGGGTTTATATAAAGACAGGTTCTGCGGCGGAAACGCCCGCGCAGGCCGGACTTGCCCATTTCCTCGAGCACATGTTTTTCAAGGGAACCCGGACGCGCACGGTACACCAGATTATGGACGACATCGAACGCCGCGGCGGGTATATAAACGCGGGCACCTCACGGGAGTACACAAATCTCTATGTGCGCATGCTGGAGGAGCATGTGGGCGCGGGACTCGATGTGCTGTTCGACCTGTTGAATAACTCCCTTTTTGAGGACATTGAGAAAGAGCGCGGCGTCATTCTTGAAGAAATCGCCTCCATAGAAGACACGCCCGATGAACTCTCCCATGACCTGCTATCGGAGTATCACTGGCCCGATCACCCCCTGGGCAGGCCGGTATCCGGTTATGCCGGGACTGTGGCCGCCTTTGGGACGGAAGACTTCAAGCGTTTTTACGATACCTGGTACACGCCTTCAAACATGGTGTTTTCCATTGCCGGGAAGTTCGATGAAGAGGAGGTGCTGCGCAGGGTGGAAACGGCCATGTGCGGGAAGAAAGACGCTCCCGCTCCAGCCATATCGGATAGGCCCCGTTTCCAGTCCGGCATCAAAATTGCCGAACGCCCCATTTCCCAGATTCACATCGGCATCGCCTTCCCGGGGCCCTCAGCCACAGACAACGACAGGTTCAAGTGCAACATGCTGGCCGGTGCGTTGGGCGGTGGCGGCACGGCGCGCCTGTTTGAAATCATTCGTGAAAAGGAAGGGCTGGCGTACAGTGTATACGCTTATCATACCAGCCACATCCACACCGGCATGATGGGCATCTATGAGGCCGTGGCGCCCCAGAATTGCGAGCGTGCGCTGTCACTGACCTTTGATGAACTTCGGCGCATCCGGGAGCATCCCTTGAAAGAAGACGAACTGGAATGCGTGCGCCAGCAGTTGAAGGGTTCGGTATTGATGGCGATGGAAGGCACCCATACACGCATGGCGTACATGGCCAAAGGGGTGCTCTTCCAGAATCGAATTCCACCTGTTCCGGAGATTATCGCGAATATCAACGCCGTAACCGCGGAGAACCTGCTGGAATACGCCAGGCAGTCCCTTACGAAGGATACCTGCGCCCTGCTGCTCCTGGGTCCGGAGGGAACGGATGCGGTCAATGGAATAGAATTGTGATGGACGCGCACCTTCACATTACCATTCAGCAATTGCAAGGTTGCGAAGACATGCCCCTGCCCGCCTATGAAACCGAACATGCGAGCGGCCTGGACCTGCGCGCCGCCGTGACCGAAGATCTCGTGCTGCGGCCCGGACAACGCGCGGCCGTACCCACCGGATTGTGCATCGCCATTCCGCCCGGCTATGAAGGGCAGGTTCGGCCCAGAAGCGGGCTGGCGCTGCGCAACGGCATCAGCATGATAAACAGCCCCGGAACGATAGACGCGGATTACCGCGGTGAAGTAAAGGTGCTGCTGGTCAATCTCGGGGACGCCCCCTTCACCATCCGGCGGGGTGACCGCATCGCGCAACTGGTCGTGGCTTCTGTGGCGCGGGTGCACTGGAACCAGGTGGCCCGGCTTGACGATACCGCGCGGGGCAGTGGCGGTTTCGGACATACCGGCGTATAAAAAAGACTATTGCTCCCGCAGCAAAATCCGGTCCGCCTGCAATTCCCAGCAAAATCCTGCCAATGGCCATTGCCGAATTAACAGGTTCATCGCCGTTTCCAACCGTACTCTTTTAATCACCACCGGATTGACAGGAATGTCCACAAGGCCTCGCCGCGCCACCACCTTGACCCCCAGCTGCTCTGACACCGGATATAAGGCTTCACGTAACGCTATCGGCCGGAAGGCGAAAATGAGCCCTTCCTGGTCGCCGGGAACGCCGGGGAGACTGAGTGAAACTTCTTTGTCCAGAAGGGCGGACTGTTCGGCGGTTAATGACCCTGTATCCAGACGTAAAGAAGCCTGGCTTTCATTGTGCGCCGCCCGCAGAAAGATGTACTCCGGTGTACTCTCCACCACAAGCGTATCGGATGGGATGCGCGCCGACTGCAGTATCGCCTCCAAAATAACCGCCAACGGCGCCTCGGGCAAGTGAACCTCGCCGCAGCAGGACTCCGCGATGAAATTATCCGCGACAACGGTTATATCAAGGCTCTCACTCAAGGCTGCCAGCACAATGAACAATTCCGTCTTGGCCCCGAATGCGGCGCTTACGTTCATGGACGCATACGTTGTATTAAGTTTGGCCGCCAGCGAAACGGTTTCCAACTGCTGATATTCCGGGGGCACCACCAGGTAGTAATAAGGGGTATGCATATAGATACAGTCCACGGCGGATGCAAAATGCGCGATAGCCTGTTCATAAGGTTGTTTTTGAAATTCCACCTTTGGAACCGCCCGTTCTTCCAGGCCGCTCATCAGCACAAATCCACCGCCCGCCTGCTCCCCGAACGCACGCATCATATCGCCCACAGGACTCATCTCATGAGTAAACGTAACCGCCGGGAAGACGGGTTTTTGCACGGGAGGCGCTGTAGTGTCCACGGGAGATGGTTTGTCTTTGTTCGCACCGGTTGAACAGGCGCAAAGAGCCAGTAGCACGAGGCAGGACATCACACTCAAACCAATATATGCAGCATAACGTTTCATGGAGGTCACTATACTTTGAACAGCGGGCAAATCACAAATCCACAACCCTCAGTACACCCGGCGCTCTTCGCAGGGTGTCTCTCTTACAGTTCACATGGCACTATTGCCGACCGGGATCAGTATGGCCGATGCATGATCAAAACACGGGAACCTTAATATTACAGTAGAATAGACAAGATAAGACCGGGGGCTATTATGGTAGACAAAGCATCCAAAAATAACTACAATGTTCCTTGTACAGGAGTCGCTGATGCTCCACAGCCATGGTGGCGGAAATCAGATGAAACGAGAATCTACAGGAGAACTGCCTTGAAAACAGGAGCGACTTTAACAGTGGTGCTGATGGCCGTACTAGTTCTTACCGCCACGGCGGAAGCCTTGGTGTATAGCGGCGGCGCGGGCACTGAAGCCGACCCGTATAAAATCGGAAACGCGGCGGACTGGATGCAGTTGACGGCTGAGACGGAAAACTGGAACAAACATTTTATTTTGTTGGAAGACATTGACTTTGCCGGAGAGTCCAATACGAATGTAATAACTCCGGTAGGCACTGAATTCGCCTGTTTTTCAGGCGTCTTCGACGGCGCGGGCCATGCCCTGCGCAACGCTGAAATCACCGGTTCTGAAAATGACAGCGCCGGGCTGTTTGGGTGTGTCAACACGGACGGCGAAATCCGCAACCTGGGCCTGGAAATGGCGTTTATAACAGGCAGCGGGAATACCGGCGGCCTGGTCGGCATCAATAAAGGGACGGTTTCCTCCTGTTATGTTTCTGGTATCGCCGTGACCGGCGATACCAGCGGGGGCCTGGTCGGGTATAACTTCGGCGGTGCCGTCACCTCCTGTTACGCCCGGGGGGCTGTGGCAGGAAACGATGCTGGCGGCCTGCTGGGATACAACAGCGGTATGGTTGCCTCGTGTTATGCCGCGGTCTCCGTGGCGGGCAGCGGAGTCCTCGGCGGCCTCGTGGGCGGCGACGAGGGAGGTTCGGTCACGTTGAGTTACTGGGACGTGGAAGTCTCCGGGCTGTCGGAAAGTGCTGGAGGAGCGGGACACGCCACCGCAGAGATGACCTATCCCTACATGGTGGACACCTATGCGGGTTGGGACTTCGGCGCGACCTGGGTCGATGATCCGGAATACCTCTTGAATGCCGGGTATCCCTGCCTGCGGGTGCATGTTACCCCCGCCAAATATAGCGGCGGCACCGGTGCGACAACGGATCCCTACCAAATCGGCAGTGTGGTGGACTGGGCGGGCCTGTGTGCCGATGCGGAAGACTGGAATAAACATTTCCTCCTGATAGAGGACATCGATTTGGCGGATGAATCCAATACGGCGCCACTGGAACCCGTGGGTAACAGCGTCATTCCCTTTAGCGGCGTGTTTAATGGCAACGACCACGTCTTGCGCAATGGCCGGATTAATATGCCGGGGAATCAGGGTATAGGCCTTTTCGGCTATTTGGATACGGGGGGGGCGATCTATCGCCTCGGTGCTGAATCCGTGGATATGACAGGTTGGAAGTTTGCTGGCGGCCTGGTGGGAGAAAATCACGGAGGCACGGTGGACTCCTGTTATGTCACGGGAAAAGTAGCGGTCAGCTCTTATTATATTGGTGGCCTGGTCGCCTTTAACAGCGGCACGATACGTTACTGCCGCGCATCGGTCGATGTCAATGGCACCCTGTATGCCGGGGGCCTGATCGGGCAGAACAGCAGAGGCGCCATTCTGGCGTGTTACGCCACAGGGACTGTTTCCAGCAATAACACTGCCGGGGGGCTGGTGGGGAGTAATGAAGGCACAATCTCCTCGTGTTTCGCCATCGGCGAAGTTAAGGGGAGCCATTCCACCGGCGGACTGGTCGGCAGTAACGTCGGAGGTGCGGTCACCATGTCCTATTGGGACAAGGACACCACAAGACGGACATGGAGTGCGGGAGGAGAGGGACGCACCACGGAGGAAATGACCCATCCTTTCGCCGCCAATACCTATGTTGCCTGGGATTTTGTTGATACCTGGGCGGATGATGTGGGCGGACTGGTAAACGGCGGGTATCCCTACCTGCGCGGCAACTTCCTCCCCGCGATTCATCCGGCGGACTTGAACCAAGACTTCCGGATGGTGCTTGGGGAAGCCATAAAGTATCTTTCGGGCTGGCAGCTGGGTGCCAATCCCATCGCCTATGCCATACGCGCCGCTTATCTCTGGCAGGAAGGGGAACGGTATTTCTTCGTGTCCGAGGCATCTCCCCCGCTTTGCTGGGAACTGGCGCCCTAACGCAACAGCGATCGTCTTCCGGCGGCAGCAGCGCCGGGAATCCTGGTTGGCGCGAACAGTTCACCGGGCAGGCATCCTCAACTGCCGGGCGTCAGCATCACTTGCCGCACCAAAGCGCCCGGTAGCCGAGATGTTGTACGTACAGGTCAAGAAGAATTAGCGCGGTAAAGGCCTCGGCCACCGGCCAGACCCGCGCTACGATCGTTGGGTCGCGTCGGGTCACGGCGCTCAGCACGGCGTTCTCCACGGACACCTTGTCGATTGTCCGCTGATCCTTGGCAATGGTCGGGGTGGGTTTGACCGCGAGCCGTACAATCAGTGGCTGGGCGGTGGCCAGGCCACCGGTCACACCGCCGGCATGGTTGGATTCGAAATAGACCTCGCCGTCTTTCGCGCGGATTTGGTCATTGTCTTCAGAACCGCGCATGTCTTTTACAGCGTAGCCGGCGCCAATTTCCACTGCCTTGATGGTGCCGATACTCATCATGCGTCCGAGTTCCCCGTCCAGCTTTTGAAAGACCGGCTCGCCCAGGCCGACAGGCAATCCCGTGGCAACCACTTCCACGAGGCCGCCGCTGGAATCGCCCTCATCCCGGATTTCCAGGATGCGCTTTTCCATGGCAAAAGCGGCGTCTACGTCGGGGCAATTCATGGTCGGGTGAATGCCATATTCTTCGCGGACCGCCTGGGCATCCATGATCCGTGCCCCGGACTGAATGGCGATGAGATCCCTTTCGAGTTCCGCAAGCACCGCAGCTTTCTGCAGGAAACGCATATCGGGGGTGAACCGTCCGTCCGTAAACAACCAGTTATAGATGGGATCGTATTCCCGGCGCACCTCGCGGTATTTGTCCACCTTCTCCCGGG
>JAKLHG010000187.1 GCA_022710255.1 Candidatus Hydrogenedentota bacterium | reverse complement strand
TAAATATAGTTCATTTTACGCCCGCGGTCGCCGGCCACGGAAGTTAGTGCGGCGATAAACCCGTTTCCGCGGGCTTCATAGGCGGCGGCGAAGCGTTCCAGAATGGAAATGGCGCCGGTTAAATTGGTATCGATGGTGCGCCGGGCCACCTCGAAATCCTTCTGAGCCAGGGCCTGGTCCGCCATATAGCCGAAACATAGCACGACGCCACCCGGCAGTTCGCCGAGCACTTGCGCGCACTGATCAAGAAAGTCAGCATGCGTTTCGAAAGCGGTGGCATCGAAAGGCAGTATGGCGCACGCTACGGCACACCGCGCGCGCACATCCGCGGCCAGAATTTCCAGTTCTTCCCGGTCACGCCCGGCCAGTCCCACCGCGTATCCCAACGCGCCGAAACGGCGCGCAATAGAACGCGCCACCCCGGAAGTGGCGCCCAGTATGACAACGGATTTGCCGGAGGAAGCATTCACGATTGTGTTCCTTTCATTTATCCAGGTGCAGCCTGCGGGACATGGTTGAACGCAAGACGTTCTCCGGGTCCAGAGAGCGGCGCATTTCGCGGAACGCGTCAAGATTGGGATACATGGCCGCGAAGGTTTCCGGGGCGGTCAGGGCATCTTTGGCAAGATACAGGCGGCCGCCATGGTCCAGCAGGATGCGGTCCAGTTCCCGGGTGAATTCTTCCAGCCCCGGTCGGTTGGGAATATCCAGCGCCAGCGTGTAGCCGGGCATGGGATAGGACAACATGCCGGAGCCCGCCTCACCGAAACATTTCAATACGACGAGGAAGGAGGCGCATTTTGCCTGCGCCAGGTGTTCCAGCATTTTCACCAGGCCTGCGCGTTCTGAAAAGGGGAACGTCGCCTGATATTGAATAAAACCCTTCTTCCCATACATGCGGTTCCATCGCAGAATACCGTCCAGTGGGTAGAAGTACTTGTCGTAATCCACAATTTTGTCCCGGGTATCTTTATTTGTGGCATAGAACAGGGTATTGAAGGCACGAATGCTCCAACTGTTCAGGGCGAACCCGGGGAAATCCACCGGCACCGCCAGGGTGGGGCGCCTTGGAAGGCGGTAGGGAGTCCCGGACAATTTTCCGGGGAGTTCCGACACGCGTGCATGGTTGCCGCGCATCAGCACGGACCTGCCGAGTGACTCTTTGGAAGCCAGGCAGTCGACCCAGGCTACGGAATAGAGATAATCCTTGTCTGAGGCCGCCATCGCCTCCAGGGCGGCATCCAGATGATTGCAGCGCTGGTAATCGACTTTCACATAGGCTGATTCCACCCGGCGAAGGCGCAGCCGTACCTTGAGAATGACGCCGGTAAGCCCCGCACCGCCCACCGTTACCTGGAAGATATCGCTATTCTCCGAGTCGGAGCATGTTAAAATACCCCGTGTGGGGGTCCACAGTTCGAAGGATTCCACAAACCGTGAAAACGAGCCGTCACAATGATGATTTTTTCCATGTACATCATTGGCGATGGCGCCGGCTACAGTCACAAACTTCGTGCCGGGGGTTACCGGCAGAAAATAGCCGCGGCCGACAAATGCTTCCAGAATTTCGGCGAGGCTTACCCCACCTTCACACTCCAGCAGCCCTGTTTCCGGGTCAAACCGGATCATGTTGTTCTGGCGGGTCATATCGATGACGCCGCCTTCAGGATTTATCGCGGCATCCCCGTAACTTCTGCCCAGCCCCCTCGGAATAAAGGGACGCGGTGCCCCGGAATCCAACAGGGAAAACAACTCGGAACGCCGCTCCGGCCTGTAGACGGCGCATTCTTGCGGTTTGTAGCGGCCCCAACCGGACAAGGATTGTTTTGCAACAGTGAAAGACAAGGCACGTTCCTCGTTTGTTAAGCGATCCCTCGCGTTTAAAGGCGTAACTACCCATGCACCGGGCGAAAGGCGCTTATTTTTCTCCACCTGCTTCACGCAACAATATCCTTTGTATTCTAGCCCAATTTGAACGTTCCCTACAACTTAACGACTAGATCCCGTTGCGGGGAGGGCGGCGCGGGCGGTCCCATCTTCACGGCCGGCAGCACCCGGCACGGGCAAATTTGTTTGCGCAGTACCGTTCATTGTATGGTGGATGTGTGCTTAGCCACGTCTGTGATCCTCGGGCAAAATTATTGTTCCTGCACTGGCCCGGCCCTTAAATGCAACCAAGGAAGGATAGAATCATGATAACCGCCGCCATTCTTTGTCTAAGCTTGCTACAGGCGCCGGATGCTCTTGCGCCGCGTATCGAGACATTGCGTTTTCATGTGGAACGTCTGGAGGCGGTTACCGTTCCCGAATCCCTGCTCCCGGAAAAGGAATTGCGCATCGCAGAATTGAAGCGCATGCTGGACGGTGCAATTGTGGATGAACAAGCGTTCAACGCCTGCTATGATGCCATTGACGGCGTCCGTCAATGGCTATGGGCCTCGGCCGTGGGCCGTCCCGCCAAGCCGCAGAACACGTTCGAGGAGACCTCCGGCGCGTGGCTGGTGCGCAATGACGTCTTGGCCTTGTCTCTGTCCCGGGATACGCTGACGCTAAACGTGCGCACACCGGAGCATCAATGGCAGTTTGCTCCGAGTGACGGGCAGGACCTGGTATTCGAGGGGGTCAGTGCCAGCCTGGCCTCGGCGGCATCCATCACGGCGGAAGCTTTCAATACGGGCTGCAGTACCGGCATGGCCGTAACCTTTAAGGACTTTTCCGGCCTGCCCGGTGTGGAGTTGCGCATTACCTGCAGGCTCTTCGGGCCGGAACTGGTGGTGGACATCGCTGCCCGGGACGGCGGCCAGACCTTGCTGCTGCTCAATTGGCCCAAGGCCCTGGTGCTGGACAACGCCCCGGACACCCTGTCCGTCATTCCTCGCATGCAGGGCATGCTGGTACCCGGAGACTGGCCCCAGCACATCGAAGCGGCGGACCTGGTCAATTCCCGCTCCTTTTATATGGGCTGGTGGGGGCATATCCAGGGAGGTGCGGGCGTGCAGGTCATCCTGGAAACCCCGGACGACGCCGGCGGTTCCTATAAACACCCGAAAGGCGGGCCGACCGAGGCCGCGCCGCGCTGGTACGGCAGCCTGGGCAATCTGGGTTACCAGCGCACCGTGCGTTATGTTTTCGACGATACATCCGATTATGTACAAATGGCAAAGCGCTACCGGCGGTTCCTGATTGAAAGCGGCCGCTTTGTTTCCCTGCGCGAAAAGCAGGCGCGGACTCCTGCCCTGGACAACGTGATAGGCAAGCCGATTATCCACCTCGGCGCCTTGTATCACTTTGTAAAAGAAGCCTCCTTGTTCAACAAGGAACGCGTCGAGGTCAACCACAATTTACAGACCTTTGACCAGTTGCGCGAACAGCTGGAAGGGCTGAAAGCGAAGGGTGTGGACGCCGCCTATGTCCACCTCGACGGCTGGGGGTATTACGGCTATGACAACGGCCATCCCGATGTCATGCCGGTGGGAAATATCCAGGGCGGGTGGGATGGTCTGCGCCGGCTGGCCGATGCGTGCGCGAATATGAATTACCTGTTTGCCGTGCACGACCAGTACCGGGATTTCTACCTGAATGCGGCATCCTATGATGAGCGTCTGGTTCTCATGAACCGGGACGGCGGCCACGATTTGCATAGTGTCTGGTGCGGCGGGCCGCAGACCTTCCTGAGTGCCCGTTTCGCACCGGAATACGTGCGGCGCAACCACGATCTTTTTGCCGCCAACAATGTTCAGGTGCGCGGCGCTTATCTGGATGTGTTCTCCGTGGTGCCCCTCGAAGAAAGCTATCAGCCGGCCCATCCCATGACCCGCACGGAATGCGCCCGGTACCGCCGCGAATGTTTTGATCTGCTCCATGCGCGGGGGTATGTAGTGAGCTCCGAAGAGCCTGTGGATTATCTTGCGCCGTCGCTGGACCTGGTGCATCACGGCCCCTACGCGACGTATCCGAACCTTGGCGGCGGCGAGGCCACGGGCATTCCCGTGCCGCTGTTCAACCTGGTCTATCACGACTCCATCTTATTGCCCTGGGAAATGGGCGAAGATGGCGGCTGGGGCATTCCGAAAGGAGATTCCGGGCGGCTGCACTGTCTGCTCAATGCGGGCCTGCCCTACCTGTGGCCCGGCGCCGATGACGCCCATATCGCGCGCATTCTCGAGGCGGCGGACTGGGCGCGCCACTGCGCTTTCGAGGAGATGGTCAGCCATGAATTCCTCGATGAAGGCCGGCGCCGCCAGCGCGTTACCTATTCCAACGGCGCCACGGTCACCGTGGACTTTGCCACCGGGGAAAGCCTGATACAGCGTACGGACAAATCATAGAGGGTGAATTTGATTTTCTTGTATCTTATAATGGAATAAAGGTTGTTTCCCGAAAAACCACGATAAATGGTGGAAGTGAATGTTGATATGTACATGACCTCCCGTGAACGTGTCCAAGCCGCGTTGAACCACCAAAAACCGGACCGTGTGCCGCTGGACCTCGGCGCCACAGCCGTTACCGGCATGCAGGTGAGTTCCGTCTATCTGCTGCGCCAGGCGTTGGGGCTGGACGCGCCCGGCACACCGGTCAAGGTGGTGGAGCCTTACCAGATGCTGGGCGAAATCGCGCCCGACCTTCAGGAAGCCCTGGGGGTGGATGTGGTGGGCATTGGCGGACCGCGTAACATGTTCGGGTTCCGGAATGAAGACTGGAAGGAGTGGCGCCTGTTCGACGGCACGCCGGTGCTGGTGCCCGGCGCTTTCAACACCGTGCCGGAACCCAACGGCGATATTCTCATGTATCCCGAGGGCGACACAACCCTGCAGCCCTGCGGACGCATGCCGAAAGGCGGTTTTTATTTCGATACGATCATTCGCCAGGACCCCATTGACGACAGCAAGCTCAATGTGGAGGACAACCTGCAGGAGTTCACGCCCATCAGTAAAGAAGACCTGGACTGGTACCGGGCGGAAGTAAAGCGGCTCTCCGGCACGGACAAGGCGGTCCTGGGTTCCTTCGGCGGCACGGCCTTCGGGGACATTGCCCTGGTGCCCGGCCAATGGCTGCGTCACCCGCGTGGTATCCGCGATGTGGCGGAATGGTATGCCAGCACCCTGTGTCGCCGGGATTACGTGTATGAGGTGTTCTCGCGGCAGTGCGATATGGCGCTGGCAAACCTGGAGAAAATCCATGCCGTCGTGGGCGGTCTGGTCACCGCCATCTTTACGACCGGCACGGACTTCGGCACGCAGCACGGTCCGTTCATCTCGCGGGACGCGTATCGTGACCTGTACATGCCTTTCCATAAGCGGGTGAACGACTGGATGCACAAGAACACCCCCTGGAAATCATTTATCCATTCCTGCGGTAGCATTCGCCCGTTGATAGACGATTTTATTGAAGCGGGGTTTGACATCCTGAACCCCGTGCAATGCTCCGCCTGTGACATGGATCCGCAACAGCTGAAAGACCAATATGGCGCATCTCTGACCTTTTGGGGCGGCGGCGTGGACACGCAGCATACGCTGCCTTTCGGTACGCCGGAAGAGGTGGCGGCCCAGGTGCGCGAGCGACTGCGGATTTTCGGACACGGGGGCGGTTTCGTCTTTAATACGGTCCACAATGTACAGGCTGGCATCCCTGTCGATAATTTGCGTGCCCTATACGATACGGTGACAGCGGCGCGGATGCGTTTCTAAAATATTATCGATCGGCATTGGGAGCGGGTTCTCCTCCGGACTTCTTCTCCATCGGTTCCGCCAGCACTTTAATTTTCATTCTGCCGATAAGGGGCAGAATTTTCGCCTGGCGGAACCAGTCGCCCTCGGAAAGTTTAATATGGGTGACATCCACGGGAAGCTGGTTAAAGGTCGGGTCGACATCCACCCATTCGCCCAGCCAGATGCTTGCCCATTGGTGGAAATAGAACCCTGGCGGGCTCCCTTCCACGTAAATGAGTCCCGCCACTTCCCTGGCGGGCAGGCCAACCGCACGAGCCAGTCCGATAAACAGCACCGAATGTTCGGTGCAGTCCCCTTCAAGGCTTTCCAGCACCTCCAGGGAATTTGAGAGGCGCGCCGAAAACACATTATGCATGTTGGTGCTTACCCAGTTGCTGAGTTTTTCCGCCGCCCTCAACGCGTCCGTTTCCTTGCCGATAATCTCACGGGCTTTCCCGATGATTTTAGGATCGTCACTCTGCACATAGGCGCCAGCCTTGGTATACTCCAGCAACCTTTCCTCCGTCACCGGCAATTGCGGCGCGTCGAGGGACGCCAATTTTGCCTTAACGGCGTAAAAGTCCACCTCTTCCCCATTCATGCGCATGGTCTGCCGCGAATCATTGAGGAGATGGGACTCCCGAAGAGGGCCGGACAACAGGAGCCGCAGCTCATCCCGGGTGCGGGGCTTCTCGATGGGCGCGTCAAGCAGCACCGCGTTGGATACCATCGTATCCACACTGTAATCCACGTCTCTGGCCGCAACTTCAGGTTCAAGACGGGTGGTGAAGACGGAGGACGTGACGTCTTCAACAGTTACCCCGGTATCCGTGACATAGGAAGTGGACTCGATGTCCATTAGGTCTATCACGCTTTGAATTTCATAGACCTTGGTGGCGACGCCATTGAAAATGCGGGATTCCACGCCGGCAATGCGGCTGATGCCGGACACCTCTTTCTGGTACATGGGTTCAAAAACCGAAAAATTGATGACATCCCCCACCTCCGGACCGCGGCGCACCCACAGGGCATGTCGCAGGGCGTCCTCCAGGGTCTCTGTGGGTTTTGGCAACACTTCCTCCCTCGGGGCACCGCCGAGGACGGACTTCATCTGGAGCCCGTTGTCCCGAACCTCCGCGGAAAAGGTGGAGGATTGGGCGGAGTCGTTCATTTCCATGTCAATGCGGAGCAGCGCCCCCGCGGCATCATAAATACGTTTTGAGCGGGTGCTCATGGATTGCCGGGCGCCTGACATGGTCACCATGAATTCGGCCTCTTCCAAGACCTCAATTTCACCCGAGGCCGTGCGTTCGATGCGTTTTAGCAGATAGCCGACCTTGCCCCCGTTGAAATACAGCCCGTACCAGCTGTCACCCAGGAAAGGCGTAACATCAATGGCTTCTCCGAAAGCGATCCCATATCCCAAAAGCAAAGATGTCATGACAAACCATTTCTTCATGTTGTTCGTTCCTCTTGAAGGTTGGGAACCATTCTACCTGATCGGGGGCGGTATAGTGTATCCGGCACACTCTTTTCGCCCAAGGGACGCTTTCTCCGGGTTGATTGTTTGGCGGTTAACTATGCCTGATTTCTCATTTGAATTCACTATTTGTGTATAATGGCTTCGGTGCTTTGCTGCATTCGCAATGACGGTCGCGGGAGCTGGGCTTAAAATGTATGGCGTTC
>JAKLHG010000186.1 GCA_022710255.1 Candidatus Hydrogenedentota bacterium | reverse complement strand
TGCCCGGAAAAACCAGGGCATGGTGATCCTGCGGGAAGAAGGGCTTATAAAATGTATCCAGGGCATTACCAGTCCGGCGGAAGTGATTGCGAAAACCGATTCTTATGAAGATTAGGAGTTGCAGCCATGCCTAAATATGCTTATCGCGCCCTGAACCGGGAAGGAAAACAGGTGTTCGGCATCATGCAGTCCGACACGCAGGCCCTTGCCCTCAATGATGTGCGCAGCCTCGGCCTGTTCCCGACGCATATCAAGGAAGCGACCCGCGCCGACGAACGGCGCGCGCTGCGTCAGGGCAAGGGCGGCTTGAATGAGTTTTATTTCGGTGGCGTCAAGACCAAGGAAATTGTCGTCATGACCCGGCAGCTTTCCACCCTGATTGACGCGGGCCTGCCCCTGTTGCGTTGTATCAATGTGCTTATCGCCCAGTTGAAAGCGTCGAAAATGAGGGATATCCTGCGCGAGATTTCCGCGGATATTCAGGGGGGATCCACCTTTGCCGAGGGCCTTTCAAAACATCCCAAACAGTTCGACCGCCTCTATGTGAACATGGTTCGGGCAGGCGAAGTCGGCGGTATGCTCGAGGTGGTGCTTCAGCGTCTCGCCATTTTCATGGAACGACGGCAGGCCCTGAAGCGCAAGGTGCGCTCCGCGCTGATTTATCCTATTGCGGTCATCCTGATTGCGACCGGCATCGTGGCCTTCCTGCTGGCCAAGGTGGTACCCGTTTTCGCGGAAATCTTCGAAGAATTTGACGCGGATCTTCCTGCTCCCACGCAATTTCTTGTCTCGGCCGGCGATTTCGTCCTTTACAAATGGTGGCTGATCTTGACTATTGTTTGCTGGATAATCATTATCATAAAATTGATGATGCGTTCCAAGCAGGTGAAGCATGTCTTCGACCGTGTTATCCTCAGGGTTCCCCTGGTGGGCGACCTGATTGTCAAGGTGTCTGTCGCGCGTTTTTCCCGCACTTTGGGAACGCTGATTACTTCCGGGGTGCCCATCCTTCAGGCGCTGAAGATCACCCGGGAAACCATCAGTAATGAGGTCGTGCAGGTTGCCGTTGACAATGTGTATGACAGCGTGCAGGATGGTGGTACCATCGCGGCGCCGCTGGATGCGAGTAAGGTCTTCCCGCCCATGGTGGTCAACATGATTGACGTCGGGGAGGAAACCGGCGCCCTGGACAGCATGTTGATAAAAGTGGCGGATATCTATGATGCCGAAGTGGAAGCGGCCGTGGAAGGCATGTTATCCCTGCTCGAGCCTGCGATTATTTTGATATTGGGGGGCATTATCGGGTTTATCGTTATCTCCCTGTATCTGCCCATATTCTCGCTGGGCGATGCGATTTCGGGATCGTAATTGGTTTTTATAAGGATAAAAAGCGATAATTTCGAGACCGGTGTGCGACAGTTGGGCCATAGCGGCCAAGGTAGCAGGAAGGATTTCCGGGCCCCGGGTAGTTCAGTTCACACTTTTGTCCTGAAATGCGGTAAACTTGTAGTACAGATGGGCATAAGACATAGCGAAACATGCCCGGATGCAGGCGTGCTGTGTGACGCGAGCGCTTGACGGACATGGGTCATATGGAGTTGTAAACGTAAAAGGTTTAGTATAACCAGAGAGGCGTCCTGGATTCAGGGGCCGCAAAGGAGGATTCGTAATGAAAGGAAAGAGAGGTTTTACCCTCGTGGAACTGCTGGTGGTGATGGCTATTATTGCCATTCTGGCATCAATTGTGGTACCCAACGTGATCCGCTATATTGCTCGGGCGCGGCTGACGCGGGCCGTATCCGAAGTCAGCGGCATGGAATTGTCCCTCACGGCGATCATGACCGATGCCGGTAGGGGCAATATGACCCAGCTGTTCAAAAAAAATGCGGCGCGTGATTTGGGATGGCCGACGGATGTGACGGATGCGCGACTTACCGACCCGGGACAAAGCAAGGTACTGTTCGAGGCGGCGGCGGACGTATATGCCAAGGTCGTTTATAACCTGTTGCGCCTGGGGCGGGACAGTCTGGGCCGGGACCAGAAAGATCTTCCCGAAGTCGTTGCGGACAACATGATCCAGCACGATATTCTGGCCAAGCTGGGCACGCAGTACATGGACATTGGTCTGGATTCCTGGGGGCAGGTGTATCGCATGTGGCCGGGGCCCTGGCGCTTCTCTACTGTGGGTATTACCCCGGAACTGAAAGCTTTGGGTATTAACCGCTGGCCCATTCCTTTCCGTATCTTCAGCGTTGATATGGGAACAGGCGAGGGCGGTTCCGCTTTTGCTGTACAGCGGGACAAGTTCATCCTCCGCGGTGAGGGCGGGTATCTGTTTTCACAGGACTTGGACGGTGTCACCCTGTTGGAAGGCGTGATTGAAGACCCGGGCACCTGGCCCACCCAGGTCAGCCTGCCGGCGTCCTCTTCCAAGCCGGTGTATATCTGGTCCTATGGTGATAATGCCCGCAGCAGCCAGATGCTGTATCAGGCCACCTATGATTATACTGATCCGTGGACATGGTTCTACACGGAATTAGAGGCGGATATTGCCGGCGGCGACGATATCAATAACTGGGACAGCAACAACAGCTGGCAGCGTTTCTATCAATAAGCCGATAATGGCAGGGCGGGCGCCGGGGCGTCCGCCCTGTCTTGTTTGATGGTCGTATAGGGCCCGCTACCGGGGCCCGTGAGCGTGGTATTCCGTGCGCTGATGCTGCGGAGCGGTCAATCAGCGCTTTTTGTGTAACAGACAGGATGGTGTGGCAAGTGAATTACACGGCGCATCCGGACAGGACGGCCGGTAACGGCCGGGGTGGGTGGACCTTGCTCGAACTGCTGGTGGTGATTGCCATCGTCGGCCTGCTCGCGGTGATTTCCATCCCCGTTACCCGCATGTTCGCCCGCGATGACCTGCGTGCCGCCGCCCGCACCATTCACACCATGCTCCGTGCCGCGCGCATGTACGCCATGACCCACAACGTCGAGGCGGCGGTGGTCTATTCTCTTGATTATCCCTTCCAGCGTGCCGAGGACGGCACGGGCTATTTTGATCCCCTTGAAGACACCATCTTGACGGACCCGGCGCAACTGCCCAACCTGGTCCCCTTGACGGTGCGCGCCATACGCTCCGCGGCGGTCATGTACCGCCTGCCCGACGATTTCAACGCGGTCCCCATATTCCCGGAGGGAATTAGTCGCGGAGGGGTGAACTATAAGCAGGAAAATGATCTGGCTCAGGCGCCTCATTGGCCGGGCACGGGTACCTTTGTGCCGACCCCGAATGCGGGTGACTTCGTGGCACTGCCGCAGGGCTATGTTATGCCCCTTGTTGAACCCTATGACGATTCTTTCAGTCAGTATGCAAACAGCGTGGATGTTGTGTTGGGTGTGTCGCTCTATGCCGTGGACGGAGGACTTCCTGCTTACGACCCGGTAACGCGGGCCTTTCTCATGGAATATAACCGGCAGATGGAATTCCCCGCCTTCGGGCAACCAAATCTCGACAGGATTGGTATGCGGCCCGTGTACGTCTATCCTATGGCGGTGGATATTGTGGTACGGCCGGACGGTACGCACCGCCTGTCTTTTGATCGAACGCTCATCCGGCCTTATATTGCCCATGTATTCAACCCGGACGGCAGCCTCAAGGTGCGTGTTCAAGGCAAGGAGCGGTACCGAATCATGGTGGCGCCGGATCCTGAAGCCTTACCCGAAGAGCGCGTGCTTGAAATTCCGGTCCAGGGGAATGAAGGGGTGGTCCGGTTTGCCGCGATGGGTATCAGTATTGAAATCAACCGGGCCACCGGCGCTGTGAGATTGAATCTATGAAGCAGATGAACATCAATCCCGCCCGACGCGCGGGCTTTTCCCTTCTGGAAACGCTCGTGGCGCTGGTGATCCTGGCGGTGGGTATCGTATCCATCCTGCTGATATTTCCCACCGTGCTGGACCGGCAGCGAATCAATACGTTGCGCACGATGACAACCACCATATCCCAGATGCAACTGAATAAAATGAAAGCGGGGGACACGGACTTCAATTTTCATGCCTGGCTCGAGGAGAACCGGTTCCGGATGCTGTCGGCGAACCAGCCGGAAAGCCAGTATATCCAGTCCTGGATGGTGTCTTGCCAGCCGATGGGCGAAATCAACCAGGGCCTGTATCGCGTTACCCTGGGACTGCGTTTGTGGGATAACCGCGTGGAGTATTATACAACCTATGTCACGGACCGCTAAGTACGATAGTAATACCCGGCGCGGCGTGACGCTGGTGGAATTGCTGGTGGCCATTGCCATTTTCATCGCCATCATGGGTGGCGTAATGATGATGTTTACCAGCGTGACAAACACGGTGCGCCGCAGCTACAGTACCATGGGGGTGTATGCGCGTGCCCGGGATGCGCTGCTGGCTCTGGAGCGGGATGTTCAGACCAGTTTCTCCGCTCCGGCGGCGGGCGCGTCGCTCCAGTTCTATGGCGAACCCCACGGGCTGGTCATGATTGGCGTTTCCTCGGACAACAGTCTGGGTCGGCTGACCTATGTCGTACACCGCGACACCTCGCGCATGACGAATCCCGGCGCCTTTGACGGGCGCGGGGAATTCGTTACCCTCCCCCGGTCCTGGGAGAGTCTGGCCCCCCCGGTCAACAGCCCGGACGACCCGCGTTACTATGACCTGAACGCCTACTATCCCGGCGCCATCGGCGACCTTATTGAGTTCCAGGTCGAAGTGGTCTATGGCCTGCTGTTGCGGTATTTTGAGACCAAGCCGCAGACCCTGGAACGGTTTGCCCGGATGGAAAACACCAAAATATTAGATTACATGCCCCGTCCGTTTTTCACCACGGGGCGAGAGGATGTATTGGGAGCGGCCGAGCAGTTTCCCTGGTTGTCTTCGTATCTCTGGGACTACGTCGACGGGGACCCGGAGGGTGCAGTTTCCGTTCCGTGGCATGTGCGGGACGCCTTTGAACTGTCCGAGGGCTGCCATTACTGGATACAGCTGCTGCACGGACCGGGGTTGCGGCCCGTAACGTCCTGGAGCCTGACCAATATCTGGTGGAACCCGAATAATCTGACCGACGTGTTTTGGAATGATCCCATGGTACCCAACCCGAACATATGGGATATTTATCCTGCTGAAGACGGGGTAACGCCTCCACAACTAAGGGACTATGTGGTTTCTGACGGTTTTGTACTGGAAACCTATCTGCTCGATCCCAATACGGGAAACCGCATCATGACGAACGGCGGGTTGACCGTGCCCGTTCTCGGGCCCCATCCCTATGGCGCCGGTGCCGATAGTCAGAATTTTGATCCCATCTTCCGGTATGCGGCGGAAGACAGGAATAACCGGGACAAAAAATTCAATACCCTGTACAATCTTGACCACAAGTTCGACCCGGATAATACCCCTGCGGCCTGCGCGGGGAAAGGCGCTTTCGAATGCCTCTCCAACGGGATCTATAACTTCGACACCAGTCAGTTCAACAGCGACCCGGGCGGCCCCGCATTCAACGCCGCCTTATCGACCATGACGGCATCGCGCCAATTCTATGATCTGGGAAGTCCGCTTCAGGCGCGTATGCCCGCAAGCTTTGATGTCACGTTCTGGGTTATCAGCGACTCCATGGTTGCGGGGGCCCCGATGGAAGTGTACCGGTTTTCACAGACCGTACATCTGCCTGCGGGGCATATGCGGCGGAGCCGCGTAGATTAATTTCCGAACGGTTCTTTCCCGAAAACCTTGTCCAGAAAGGCGTAAGCCTCTTGGCGCGCTTCCTCGGGAAAATCATGTTCCGCATCGGGGTGTACAACGCGCAGCCGTTCTTCCGCGCCATGGAGGGCATATACCTTCCGGGCGGCATCCACCGCATCGCGCACCCCTGACACTTCGAAATTATCGTCATGGAGAGGCGCATTGATGAAAACCGGCCGAGGCGCCAGCGCCCCGAGTATCTCGGTAAAGTCAAAGGGCATTTTTGCGGGGTCTTTCCCGTATACATCCGCGATGCGGGGCATGTAGCCGTCATGGGTCCAGCCGGTCAAATCCCCCTTCATGTATTTCGGAAAGGTGGTAAATCCGCAGCTGGTGATCAGGACGCGCAGGCGCGGGTCGAACACGCCCGTGAACAGCGTGTTATGGCCGCCCAGCGAATGGCCGATGCAGCCGATGCGTTCCGGGTCTACCTCCGGCAGGCTCTGCAGCAGGTCCACGCCCCGGAGATGATTCCAGATGCCTTTCATGGTGCAACTGGTGTAGCCCGCGTTGTAGAGTATTTCCCGTGCATCCGTGTCATCACCGAAGCCCGGATAATCCGGCGCCAATG
Source organism: Candidatus Hydrogenedentota bacterium (assembly GCA_022710255.1). Lineage (GTDB taxonomy): Bacteria > Hydrogenedentota > Hydrogenedentia > Hydrogenedentales > CAITNO01 > JAAYBJ01. Next base: position 1,074 of record JAKLHG010000186.1, on the reverse strand, counting down.
CCACATAGCCGCGTTCGGCCAGTTCCATGGCGTAGTTCCGGTTCGGCTTTTCCCCTTCCCCGGCCACAATCCGTTTGCCCAGGGAGGAAGTGGGATGCAGGCAGAGCATGGCCGGACGCTTTCCCTCCGTGTTCTTCGGCAGAAACAGGAACGCGTGCACCGGGCCACCAGGGTCCGCCTGATAGCGGATGGTTTTGCGGGTATAGGACGGGAATTCCTTTTCCTCAAGCGCTTCATACGAGGGCGGTGTCGCGCGGTCCGCTGTCGGCAGGGGTCCCATAACCTGCTGCATGTTTTGCAGGATATGGGCGCGCCGGCAGGCCCAGTCTTCCGCCGACTGGACCGGGCGCTTCTGTCCCGCCCCGTCAAGCCAATAGAGGATGTCGCCTTTGTCCGCATAGAAGGGAGGCGGCGTGCCGGTTCCCATGGCGGCGGCCAGGATCATAAACAGCGTTATCATCGCTCATTTTCCTCCTGTTTCGCAAAGCGAAAAAGGTCGCTGGCAGTTCACATGCGTGCGGGCTATTGTGCAAGGGCATTTACCCGTGCATCCACTTCGCCGAGAATGCGCGCCTCGATGCCGCTTGCCCAGGGGGCCGGAAGACCGTAAATCATCTGGGCGCTTTGTCCCTCGTAACCACCGCCCGCCAATACGTCCTCGGTGGGAATATAAGAAAGCACATCATTGGCATAGGCCATGACAAAGGTTTCCTGGCCGAAGCGTTCCTTGATGGCAACGGCATAGCCGACGACCACTTCGCCGCCCAGGGCCACCAGTACTTGAGTGCCCAGGCGCCATGCCTGTACGGGATACGGATAGGATGCGGGGAGGCTGCCTTCACGATCGAACCGGTCAAGTAGTGCCTGAGTGCACCGCTGTTCATATCCGCCGGCGTCCGTGGCACGTTGACGCAGGCTCTCCACATCGGGAGCCGGATCCAGGGGAAGATCCACCTCGTTATAGGTGGTGGCCAGGTTCGGTTCGAGCGTGGCCATGGGGTCCTCTAGAACACGCTGCACCGCGGCGGCCAGGGTTTCGCCGTATTGCCGCGCCAGTGCCACGCTCCGGCGGGG
>JAKLHG010000185.1 GCA_022710255.1 Candidatus Hydrogenedentota bacterium | reverse complement strand
CAAGAAACTCGGGCGAGAATTAGACGGGCGCGTTTGGGATGAAATGCCATCAAAAAAACAGGAACATATTAAATCCCCCCAAAATACACAGCTCCGTGGTTAAAATCTGTCGATATCGTCGTCGCTGGAATTGAGATGCGCATATACATCGGCCGTTATTTGCACATTGCTGTGTCCAAGCCATCGCTGAATCTTGTAGATGCTGATGCCTTCAATGGAAGCGTGCGAGGCAAAGGTATGACGCAAAAGATGGGGAGTAAACTTTATGCCAGTAAGTTCGGTGATTTCCCCTATTTTGGCAAGATTCCATTTAGAGCGATTAATATCGGCATCCGGCTTGATTATATATCCTGACTCACTGATGTATGGCTCAAGTATCTTTTTCAATTCACTTTTCAGCGGTATCGAACGCGCCTGTTTGGATTTCGGCAGAAACGCCTGAATACCTTTCGCCGGGTTTGCTTTCTTTCTTTGTACCTTGACAATCCTATTGTCAAAGTCGATATCCTCCCACCGCATATGAAGCACTTCACTCTTGCGCATCCCGGTATGTACGGCGATTGCAATAAACAAAAACGTGGACTTATCTTCAAAGCTATCTGCCGCCGCCAAAATATCCCTAACCTGCTCCTTCGACAGAAACTCAACCAGTTTTTGTCTTTTAGCGTTGTTCCTTTTGGGGTGAAATGGGTTGATGCCGTCATACCACCCTTCTTTAATAGCCGTGGACCAAATGGACTGCATCGCCAGAAAATACTGATTCACAGCGTTCTGCGAAACACCTTTTTCAAGATAGACTGCTTCAAATTTCTTGGCTACATCTTCAGTTACGTCCCCCATATTTGTGATGTGACGAAAATAATGCCTGAATTTTTTGTATGTGCCGCGGTAGTTTTCCAGTGTTGCCATGGAACGGTTTGCGTTTTGAAACCAGGTAATGTATAACCCCAAGTCTTCGTCTACGGTATCAGCAAGTTTCCATATATCGTCAAGCACAGGGTTTTTGGAGAATACTCGCTGCGCCTGAAATGCATTGTATTGAGATTCCAATGCCTTGATAAATTCTTGTATATTACGTCCGCTAGACTCGGCAAAATCTGCTGGGTTGTATTGGTAAGGCGCAGTCGGAAGAGGGTGGATTATAATGGGCGCTGTATTTTCGGATATTTTCCTGCGTATAATCTCATCATCAATTTCTTGAAGCCGTTGACGAGCCTTCTGGTCAGCTTCCTGTTTGCTGCTTGTACCAAGCGACTCGCCCTGCAACTTGCCATATCTGGTATGATACAGCCAGTATATGTTGCCACGCTTGATAATTGAACCGCTACCACGACGCCGTCTTCTACCTTGTGTCATTGGAATATGCTCCTATTTCCTGTTAAATATCTGTTAAATAATGATTATAACATAAAGGAAAACAGGAGTCAATGTATATCTGATATTGTATGTATCTTGTTTATAATAAAATAGTTAGTATGTTTTTTATGTTTGGCAAAAATATAACAAGAAGTTGAATACGTGCGCGTAGAAAAAATGGGACTGTTCCGGCCGCAAATTGCAGGTGATTTTTTTGTTGAAAAGGATGCATGAATACTGGATATAGTCTTTGGGGTTGCGCATACCCAAGCGGCGGGAACTGTCCCGCTTTTTTCGGTCTTGTCCAATAGGCTCGCAAAAAATGGGGCTGTTCCGGCCGCACCGTATAGGCGACTATTTATTCATACGAACGCAGTGATACATGATATAGACTTTGGATTGTACAACCAAGCGGAGGGAACTGCCCCGCATTTTTCGGTCTTATACACCACAGCCGCAAAAAAACCGGGACAGCCACCAGCACGTTTCAGGACTGAATACACCGTCCATGGTTTTTAGATGCGCCGGAGGCAGTCCCGTTTTTGCTCAGGTAGCGTGCTTTTATCTTGGGTTGTGGGCAACGCCCGCCTTAGATCCATACCGGGTTTGCACTGGCCTTTTCTTTGTGGGATACTATAGGTTTACAAGATGATGAAGCACACTGGCGGGCCAGTGCATCCATAGGCCGGGAACGGTTTTGATTCCAACGGCGGAAACCACGACAGAGGCACTTTTTTATGCACGCCCGACCTTTATTATCGCGAAGATAGCGGGCTGCGCCGGTTATAACGCCTTAGTCAGGCGCCAACATTTTCTTGTCTTCTTAAGAGTAAAGGCTTTAAAATACTGAGGAGAGGAAGTACTCCTATGACAGCGACAAAACGCGAAATTGCGGATCAATTAAGTGAACGCCTGGGCATTTCCCCGGAAGAAGGCCTGAATACCGTGGAAACTATTTTGGCCGTTCTGTCTGATGTGCTGGCGGAAGGCAATTATCTGGAAATGCGCAACTTCGGGGTGTTCAAACTGAAACAACGCTCGCCCCGGCTCGGTCGTAATATCCATACGGGAGAACAAGTACCGGTACCGTCCTACCGCGATGTGGTATTCAAACCCGGGAAGGTCATGTTGGAACGGGTTGCCGGGGCACCGCAAATTGTGCGGCCAAAACTCCGCAAAGAATCGGGAACCGGACGCAAAAGTTGAAGTTGTACGGGCCTCTGTTTTGGAGCAGCCGTTCCGGATACGGAGGCGTGAATTGACGCGGCGGCCGAGTTCACTTTTCCAGACTGTTGAATCATTTTGAGGCCGCGCCGGGATGACGGATGCGGCGTCTGTATTGTGGAGTTTCTCTGCCCCGCCGGTTCATTCCGGCAATTGGGCATAAAGGTGTTCCATGGCCAAAGACGAATTTATACTTGCCGTCGATACCAGTACCCGCCACTGTACCGTCGCATTGTGCCGCTCCGCTGACGGGTGCGGCCCCTGCGATATTCTCGCCCAATCCTGCGTGGACCGGCCCCGGTTGCATGCGGAACGCCTCCTGGACGGTGTACACTGGGTACTGGACGCCGCCGCCTGTCCAATGGACCGGGTGACGTGTCTTGCCGCAGCGGCGGGCCCGGGTTCGTTTACAGGTCTCCGGGTCGGCCTCGCCACCTGGAAGGGACTTGCCTTCGCGCTTCAACTGCCCCTCGTCGCGGTTCCCACCCTGGATGCCATGGCGCGCCTGGTGCCCCTTTCGGACGGGGTGGTCATTCCCCTTCTCGACGCGCGTATGCGTGAGATCTTCGGCGCCGTTTACCGATACCGGGACGGCGTACGTGAAACGCTTGTGCAGGAACAGGTCTGTCCCGTGGATGACCTTTTAACCGGCGGTTATATGAACGAGCGGCCCCTGTTCTTCCTCGGTGAGGGCGCATGGCGCTACGAATCCATCCTGCGGGCGCACGCGCCGCAAGCCTGCCTGGTTTCTTCGGCATGCGGCACCGCCCGCGCTGATACCATAGCCGAAGAAGCCTGCGCCAGGATGCGCGCCGGGTGCGCGACAGACCCCGCCATGGCGGCTCCCTGTTACCTGCGTGCCTCCCAGGCGGAACAGGCCCGGGCGGCGCAAGCCGCGAAAAACGCCGGAATGCCTTCGACATAAAGGAAGTAAAAGAATCATGGCCGCTTCTGAACACGAGCCGCTCTCGTTTTCACGGCTCGCTCCGCACCATATTCCACTGCTCATACCTCTTGAAACGGAATCGTATCCTGAACCCTGGACATTTAACATGTTCTTGCAGGAAGTCAGTAATGAAAACAGCCGTTTTTTCCTCATGTTCGAGGGCAGCCGCCTGGCCGGTTACGGCGGGTTCTGGCTTCTGATGGATGAAATACATATCACCCGGGTGACAATCGCGCCGTCGCTGCGCGGTCGGGGCCTGGCCAAAAGCCTGATGGAATATCTTTTTAAAGCGGCCCACCAATGCGGCGCTCATTCGGCATGGCTCGAAGTGCGGGCAAGCAACCTCCGCGCGATCCGGCTGTACGAAGGCCTGGGATTTGTTCACAAGGGCTGCCGCAAAGCATACTATCAAAGAACCAATGAGGACGCCATGGTCATGGCCAGGACCATCGGCACAGATATAGGGTAACACGCCGGCATGTGTGCGGCGGGATACCGGGCGGATACAACAGTGCCCGCAACATACGGACGGGTACCCGGCCTGAACGGCCCCGGCGGCATCCCGCGCGGAACACGGGAGTATGGAAAAGATGCCCATAGATGAAAAACGAGGTCAAATACAGGGCATGTTTGACGCCATAGCGGCCCACTATGACTGCATCAACCGCTGGTTGTCCCTGCGCCGGGACGCGGCCTGGCGCAACGCGTTGCTGGTAGCGCTTCCCTGTTCCACGCGGATGACCATTCTGGACCTTGCCACAGGCACGGGGGAAGTGCTTCTTTCGCTGGTGGCCGATAAATACGCGAACAACTTCGTAGTAGGCGCGGACATCAGCGTCGCCATGCTGCGTACCGCCCGCCTGAAAATTGAGAATGAAGGCAAGGAAGATTGCACCGCCCTGACCATGGCGGCCGCGGAAAGCCTCTGCTTTGCCGATAACACCTTCGACCTGATAACCGTGGCATTCGGGGTTCGTAATTTCAGCGACCGCGATGCCGGGCTCGCGGAGATGTACCGCGTACTGCGTCCCGGTGGACGCATTCTGGTCCTTGAATTCAGTCTGCCGGAAAACGGGTTTATCCGCTCGGCTTACCTGGTCTATTTTCGGCGCATCCTGCCGTTCCTGGCGGGCCTGATCAGCCGCCATCCGGACGCCTATCGTTATCTTAACCGTTCCGTGGAGGAATTTCCCGAAAGCGGCGTTTTTTCGGCACGCCTGAAGGCGGCAGGCTTCCAACGCATTGCCTTGCAGCGCATGACGTTCGGAATCGCCACGTTGTATATTGCTTACAAAACGCATTGAACCGGGACGGATAATTTCCCCCCGACCTCCTGTCATTCGCGTTTAACCCTTAGATCAGGCAAAGGTCGGGAAGGACACGAAGGGCCGGCGGCTGCACAACGCCGACATGCCTGTAAAAAAAATCCGCACAGGCCATGACAGTCTTCGCGGATTATGAATTCAGACTTCCTGAACTCGTCGGAATATACAATGGCACTTTTTGTGAAAACACATAGACTGAGTAAAGAAGGGACTGACTGCCAAATAGCCCCTGAGTACAGCGTATAATCCTGTTTTTCATGCTTGCTATTTGGTAGTCTGTCCCTTCTTTACGTGTCCCTTCTTTACGGTCTTTTGCGTCAAACTTTTGTGCAATACTGTTTTCCGAAAAACCACGTCAAAACCCTGTCGAGGTCAGGAAGTCTGGAATTATGTCTATCTCTTCTCTTCGGAATACCCGGGCACGAGCTCCTATAAGAGGTGTTCAGCAATTTGAACCGCATTGAGTGCGGCGCCCTTCAGCAGGTTGTCGGACACAACCCACAAATCCAGCGCGGAAGGATGAGAAATATCTTCGCGAATGCGTCCGACAAAGGTATCATATTTACCCGCGGCGTTAACCGCCAACGGATAACGCTGATGGTCAAGGTCATCTTCAACAATCACACCCGGCGCCGCGGCCAGCAGGGCACGCGCCTCGGCAGCCGTCAGTTTCTTCGCCGTTTCAACGTTTACCGATTCGCTGTGGCCGATAATGACGGGAACCCGAACGGTAGTCGCGGTCACAGCGATAGACGCGTCGCCCATAATCTTCTTCGTTTCATTGACCATCTTCATTTCTTCGCTGGTATAGCCGTTGTCACCGAAGGCGCCGCTTTGGGGAATCTGGGGAATGCAGTTGAAAGCGATCTGGTGCGGAAACACCTTCGGCGGATAGGGCTGTTCGTCCAGCAGGGCGCGGGTTTGCTCCCGGAGTTCATTTATGGCGGCGCTGCCGGCGCCCGAAACCGCCTGGTAGGTGGAAACGACCACTCTTTTAATGCGGGCCGCGTCATGGATGGGTTTTAGCACCACCACCATCTGGATGGTGGAACAATTCGGATTGGCGATAATGCCCTTGTGTTGTTTGATGGCCTCGGGATTGACTTCGGGCACCACCAGCGGCACTTCCGGGTCCATGCGCCACGCGCTGGAATTGTCCACGACCACGGCGCCCGCACGGGCGGCCGCCGGCGCATAGGTCGTGCTGGTGCTCCCGCCAGCGCTAAACAACGCAATATCCACGCCTTCAAAGGAGTCTTCTCCGAGGACTTCAACCGGTATTTCTTCCCCCTTGAATGGAAGCGTCCTGCCCTTCAAACGGGCGGAGGCGAGCATTTTTATTTTGGAGACGGGAAAATTTCGCGCTTCGAGTGTAAGAAGCATCTGACGGCCAACAACTCCTGTTGCACCTGCAACAGCAACGACTTTTCCGTTCATACGACCGTTCCTTCTTTTTTTAACGATCCAGTTGACAAACCCGGCGTGGAGCACGTCACCCCACCCGCAGTGTTCGCATAAAACAAAGGCGCCCGTCTAAACACATTCTTTACGGACGCCAGGGTAAATAACTCAGATTAATCCCGATGCCAAAACGGGATTCGATTATCCCAGCGCCTCTTCCAATGCGGCGGTCAATGCACCCTGCTGCGTGACTCCGACAAAGCGTTTCACCTCCGCGCCGTCTTTCATGACCACCAGCGTGGGAATGCTGTTTACCTTATACTTCACCGCCACATCCTGTGCCTCGTCCACATTCACTTTATAGACGTTCGCACGCCCGGCAAGCGTCTGCGCGACACCATCCACGATGGGCGACATCATTCGACAAGGCCCGCACCACTCGGCCCAGAAATCCACCAGGGAAACACCGGAAGACACGGCATTACTAAATGTTTCGTTTGTCAGGTCCAACGCATTACTCATGTTTAATTCTCCTGCAGTTGTTTTGCGGGCTTACAATTGCACCCCTGCCATGTTTTTCGTTGGTCAGGGATATGATACACCAGAGTCGCCAGCCTTCTCAAGAACCCGAGCTGACTCATTAAAAATCTACTCGAACGTCTATCGTTGACTCATCCACAAAATCTACTCGAACGCCTATCGTCGACTCATTCTAAAAATCTACTCAAAGCAGTTGGGTAAATTTACTAACCTGTACTCCATTTTGGTTGCAATCAAAGTAGGAGACAGCAAGGATGAGGATGACAATGAAAGAGAAAAAGATATTAACCAAAGCGCTTTGCGAGCAGTATCGCAAGGCATCCAAAAAGCAGAAAGGTATCCTGTTGACACAATTTGTTAAGGCCACAAAGTACACGCGTAGTTATGCAAGCTACCTGTTGCGCAATCATGGGCGACGCGTTTATCTGCAACACGGGGTTGTGCTTGAAGGTCAGGTATCAAGTAAAAGACCAAGGAAAATTCCGGCACGAAAATATGACAATGCCGTCTTTAAAGCATTGAAGTTCGTATGGGAAATTATGGATTACATTAGTGCAAAGCGCTTGGCGGCGGCACTACCCCACGTTATCCCCAAACTGGAACGATGTGGGGAAATAAAACTAACAAAGCCGGTTC
>JAKLHG010000184.1 GCA_022710255.1 Candidatus Hydrogenedentota bacterium | reverse complement strand
CGAAAAAATAGTGGGGCGCGCGGCTGCGGACGCCTTTATCGCCCGTAACGTGGACCGGGAAGTCAAAACAAAGCAGGTGGACCTGGGGGTATCCGTTGAGGCGTATGTGGGCGCGGAGCCTGAAAAAAGCGAGGTATTTAACCCTGCACTGGTGGACCCTGAAGTGCGGCATGCTGTGCGGGCCCGGGCAACCATCGAGGTCAATGCTCCGGGGCGGTTATTCCAATCCCTGAAATCCCTGCTGCGTCAGCCCGCGTTCAAGAGCACGGAAGTGTTTGGCACGCCCTACCAACTGGAAGAATTGGTCTCCTACATCCTTTCTCCCATCAAAAAGGCTGTAGACGGATGTGCGGGGCATGCCGTGGAAACGGTCGTTTTCGGACGCCCGGTACGCTTTTCCGACTGTGATGACGAGAATCGCATCGCCGAGGACCGATTGCGAACCGCCGCAAAACTGGCCGGGTTTAAGAACGTGGCGTTTTTTCTGGAACCTGTCGGCGCTTGTGTGGAATATGCCGTCAGTGTCGAAGAGAAGCAGTGACTGATGGTGGTGGATATTGGCGGCGGCACCTGTGACGTTTGTATCATGGAATTCCAGGGGGGCAGCGGCCCGGAACAACGCCTAGCCGAGAGTCGTATTCTCAGCGTTGCGGGCACACCGGTCGCCGGTGATGCCCTCGACCGCGAAATCATAAGGAACCGGATATTTCCGTTGTTGGGCAGCAAAGCGCGATACGGCCCTTCCAATCTACCCATGCCCCAGTACATTTACAACCAGATTTTAGACTGGCAGAACATTTACAAGTTCAACAACGAAGAAATGATTAATTGGCTGCTGGCGGCGGAGGCTTTTTCAAACTGCCCTGAAGGGTTGCGCGCGTTGCGATGCCTGATTCAGAAAAACTATGGCTATCTGGTGGCGCGCGAGGTGGAAGCCGCCAAAAAGCGCCTGTCGGAAGTGGAATCCACTCATATCACGATTCAGCGTGACGATATTCAGATTGACGATATTCTTGTCCGCGAAGAATTTTCCCACATTATCGAGTATACCCTCGGGGAGATGCGCGACTGTATTCTCGAAGCGGAACAAAATGCCGGTATCCGTCCCGAGGACATCAATCTGGTGCTGACCACGGGGGGGACCTGCCTGGTGCCCGCCATTCGTGCCATGCTTGAGGAACGATATGGCGCCAGGAAACTCCGCAGCCGGGATTCTTTTACCAGTGTTGCCACAGGCCTGGCCGTGGTGGCGCGGTATGTCTAAATCTTCGGGTATCGGTTCCCCATCCTTTTTTCATCTGGTACCGTGACAACCCTGATTCAGGGTTGTACGCTGTCTGCATTACTATGTAAAGTATTCAGAGAATATATGGTATTATGGGTATTGGCAAACGGAACTTCGTCCTTTACACAGGATAGGGACGAAGTCAAAAAGTAAAAAAATACGGCATGTGTGGTTGCCAAAGAATCCAGCGTAGTCATGTCGGCCGTGTCTGAGAACATGCCAATACAGAAAGAAAACAACCAATGAAACAAAAAATCACCCTTCCTATTAGCGCTACGGTACCTTTACTCGTTTTAGTGTTCCTGGTTTCTGCGTGTGACCCCGTTACCAAGTACACGCTGACGATCAGCGTACAGGGCGAAGGGACGACAACACCTGCCGCAGGCGAATATAAGTATGACAGCGGCTCAGAGGTGACTATTACACCTGACCCCTCGGAAGGATGGCAATTCAGTCACTGGGAAGGGGATGTAACGGGAAATGCGGTCCCTGCCCAAGTCACGATGAACACGCCCCAAAATGTAATCGCCGTTTTTGTGGAGGACCCGTGGGAAGAGGACGCCTTTACCTATGACGTGGAACTTGCTCCCGAAGTTACCGTTATTCAGGACCAGGACTTGGAACTGTTGCTGGAAGTTGACCCGAATGCCTGGGAATGCCGCTTCGATGCCGCCGGCGTGCTTGCCCGCGGTCTGGACATTTCGGTGGGCAGGATACTGATGATTGAGAATCTCGGATTTCAACGCATTATTGCCGTGGAAACCGTCGGGGAGGAATTGGTGGTACAGACGGACTACGCGACCATGACCGAAGCGATTCAGAACGGCACGGTGGCATGGGACTATGGCGTGGAATTTGATGCGGAGCATATCGAATCGTTTGAGGTTAAAGGGTATGGTGAAGTCCTTCTGAAAGATAACACGCCCATTGAGGTGGAAATGAAAATCGGGGAATATACCTATCGCATCAAGGCCACCCTTGACACTATCACTTCGACCTTCGAATTCGGCGTCAGCAAAGACCTGCCCGGTCCGGCAGGTGCGGAATTAAAGGCGAGCGGCGTCATTAACCGGTTTCGAAGCCGGGACCAGATTGATATTGTGGAAGGCGGCCTGCAGGAATTTGACCACCAACTGACCGGAATGCGCGGGGAAGCGACGCTGGAACTGATTGTCGCCGCCACCGGCAACGATTTTATCAACCTGGAGTTTCCCGTAACGCTCATGCGCGTGCCGTTCATGGTGGGGATTATCCCGGTGGTGCTGAACATCCGCATCCAGTTCGTAATCAACGCCTCCGTGCCGCTGGACGGTAGCGCGCGGGTAACGTCCAAGTTCACCTACGACAGCGACCTCGGCTTTTCTTACGCGGGCACCAGCGTTCAGGCCGGCGGCCGCCTGGGCCCCCTCGAGTTTGGCGATGCCGTGCACGAGACCGGATCCTCCGGCGGTATTTCCGCCAATTTCGGCGTAGGTTTCCCTCGCGTGGAACTCAGCATCGCGGGGGATTCCGTGGTGCCGTGGGCGCAGACGGCGTTCCTGGTAGGCGGTTCGTATACGATGTTTCCTGCCTGTCAAACCGCCGATGCCCAGTTCATTGGCGCGGTGGGGTTTGACCTCGGTTTGTTCGGCCTGAATCTCGTTTCGGGCAGCAAGACCCTCTTCTCGGAAAAGAAAGAACTGTTGCGCGTCGGCGAGTGTGACAAAATCTACGAAGAGTACAGTCTTGAAGCGCTTCTTACAGAAATGTCCCCGGACACGGAAATGTAATGGGGTGGCAAACGTCTCCTTTATCCGTGGGAGCGTTGACTAAAAGGATTAAAGGACATAAAAGAAAAAAGGATTCCAAGGACGATATAACGCACTCCGGACTTGTGAGTCCTTTAAGGCGCTTGAGCCGATTTCGCTGACAATTCATCATGAGTTCTGACAATACTGGGATCGCCGCCATCTTTGGCGGCTAGCGCGGGCAAGATAGACTATGATGTTACCCCTGTCGGCAAGGATGCCAGCGTTCCCGGTGGGGTAATAAGTTGATAGTTGCACCAACGGCGCCTCTTCTTCCGGGCAAAGTCCCGGACGAAGCTTTGGTTCTTATAGGTCGTATATGTCCCATAGGTCCCATAAATCAGCCATGTTCGCCGTTACGAGGGTAATAGCCGTCCTCTCTTTTTTCAGGGCCTAATCCTGCGTGTTTCAACGCATGACGCGAGACAAAAACGAATGCCCCCGCAAGGAGACTTGCAGGGGCGCCCTTAAATCTTATGGGGTATTTCTCAAGCGATCAATCGTTGGCCATGACGAACAGACCGATAATATTGGCCATGCTCGGTAGCACAGGTTGCGTGGCACCCAGGTCCATGGCAGCGGTTCCAACGGTTCCGGGTGCAGGCGCCACGTAGGGAATCCAGTCCACATGGCCGTCCATGAACAGCACATTGCAACCGCCCGGCACGTGGTTGAAATAGGCGATGGCCTCGCCATAGTTGCCGAACAGGTCGCACATGGCGAACAAGGTACTCTGCGCCATGGCCGAGGTCTGGGGATTGTTGACATCGGTGATCATGAAACGCTCATTGCCTTCCTTGAGCCGGTAGATAGTGTCACCACCGCCGTTGCCCACGCCCGGCGCCACATCAAGGTCGGAACAGGCGATGCGCAATATTTCAATGCCATAGGGCCCGACATCCGAAGAGGACATGCGTGCAATGGCCGTGTTGAACACGGCATCCACGGCCGCGCCCACCTGCTGGGGCACCAGTCCTTCATTAGGAGCGACAAACTCAAACATGGCTACTGCGGCGGAAAGACTGGAAAAGGTGTTGATGTCAATCGGAGGCAGATAAGGTTTGTCAAGCAGGTCAAACATCCAGCCGAGGTAGGCGTAGCTGTACCCCGCCTTGTAGTTCTTGCCTTCCTTCCAGAAAATCCAGTCCCCGTTGCCATCCTGTAACTTCTCTATGTCGTCTTCCGCATCAGACGGACATATCAGGATGGAGGGGTCGCTGTTATAGTTCGGATACCAGGCGTTAACCAGCGGGGCGGCGGCCATCTCAAGGGCATCCTCGCCGTTATCCGGCCAGTTCTCGGCGTTCGGATTCGTGCATTGCAAGGGTGGCCAGTAGTCTCTTTGCTCATCGGAGTACAACTTGAAAATGGTACCCCATTGTTTCAAATTGTTCTGACAGGATTTACGGCGGGCCGCCTCACGCGCCCGTGCCAGGGCGGGTAATAAGATCGCCGCCAGGATTCCGATAATGGCAATTACAACAAGTAATTCAATCAGTGTAAACCCGTTTCTTTTCATGAGAATATCTCCTTCAAGGTTTTTAATGAAAGACACTTGTACTGCCTGAAATTAAATTGCCTGCACCAGAGCGTATAAATCACCTCCTCGCTATAGTTTAAATTTTCAATAACGTTTATTGTATTTTAGTATAATTTAATTTTAATTGTCAAGATATATTTTTATCACATAGTAATATTCTTACACGCTTAAGGCCATTTCGCTGACAATTTATTATGAGTTCTGTTTGTTACCAAGAGGAGCGTTATGTTCTGGTTTAGTTCAAGAATCCACAAGCAACGCGTCATTCCGGTTTTTCGCGGTGGGAAAAGGACGTATATCGAAGAGGGTGCCAGGCCGCGAAAAGACCGGAATGACCGTGGTTAGCGTTGTTTGTAATGAAAGACGATGGTACATTTTTGTTGCGCCGAAGGCGCCTCTTCTTTCAGGCGAAGCCCCGGACGAAGCGTAGATTCTTGCTGCTAAACCTAGGTTAATCCACCGGCTCTGCCTGTGAGAATTCGTAAGGTTCTGCCGGTGGTTGTTGATTACAACTCTAATAGTTTTTAGGGGCACCGAGGCAGTCCCATTTTTTGCTTGTCTTGTGTTATTTGTCCCGGGTCAGGTAACGTACGCCTTTGAAAACCCACAGGTCCCGCTGGCGGAAATGTATGTATCCGACCGTAAGAGGGCGTGAAGAAAATCATTCCATAACTAAAATCGGACCGACCATCTGATCGGTCCGACTTGGAAAATAGGTCGATAGAACCATTCCTCGCGAAATCAGTCCTGTATATTGAAAAGACCGATAACACTTGCGAGGCTCGGCAAAACCGGCTGTGTTGCGCCCAGGTCCATGCTGGGCGTATTGTCCTGTCCGGGAGCCGGGGCAACATAGGGTACCCAGGCCACGTGGCCATCCATGTACAACACGTTGCAGCCGCCGGGCACATGGTTGAAGAACTTGATGCCGCTCAGATTGCCGAATTGGTCCATCATGGCGAACAGGGAACTTTGCGCCATGGCGGCGGTTTGCGGGTTGTTGACATCCGTAATCATGAAGCGTTCGTTGCCCTCTTTCAAACGATAAACGGTATCACCACCGCCATTGCCTATGCCGGCTTCCACGGGAAGGTCGCTGTCGGCAACCAGGTTCAAAGCAATGCCAATGGGCTTGTCAGAATTCCAGGAACCGCCCACATAGGCCAGCGCGCGTCCCAGCAGGGCATCCGCAGCCTCGCCGAACTGTTGCGATACCAGGCCGCCTTCAGGGACATTAAAACTGAAGGCCGCCGCGGCCGCGCCGAGATTGGTCAAGACGTTGATATCAATGGGTGGCAGGTAGGGACGCTGCAAGAGATCAAACATCCAGCCGATGTAGACATAGCTGTACGCGGCCTTGTACGTCTGATCCACTTTCCAGAAGTCCCACTCGCCATCTTCATCCTTCAAGGTATCCACATCATCCTCGGGATCTGAAGGACAGATCAGAATGGCCGGATCACTGTTGTAATTGGGATACCAGGCTGCCACCTGCGGCGTGGTCGACATCTCCAGCATTTCATAGTCTATGCCGACGCCGGGCCATCCGGGAATGTTTTTGTTGGTTATCTGTATGGGCGGCCAGTAATCTTTCTGTTCGTCCGAATAGACTTTAAAAATGGTCCCCCATTGCTTCAAATTATTTTGGCACGATTTGCGGCGCGCAGCCTCCCGCGCCCGCGCCAAGGCCGGCAGCAAAATAGCCGCCAGTATACCAATGATGGCAATGACCACCAGCAGTTCAATTAGTGTAAAGCCTTTGTGTTTCATTTGCAATGATTCCTTCATAACGAGTAACGGATAAACAGATGAAGTCTTATGGTACAAGAGGACCGACAGCCAACGCGAAGACTGGCTCCCAAATAGGAATTTGGGCACCAGTCAAAGCCTTTACTGATTAGAAAATGTGCCCCCACAGCGTTAACTGCGAAGGCACATCATTAATTACAGAATTAAATTGTGTTTAGGCTTAGTTGGCTTGGGTAAAGATACCAATAATATTAGCCATACTGGGCAGAACGGGCTGGGTCGCACCAAGATCCATACTCACGCTATTGTCCTGACCCGGAGCCGGAGCGACATAGGGGATCCAGTCCACATGGCCGTCCATAAACAGTACGTTGCAGCCGCCCGGAACGTGGTTGAAATAAGCGACGGCTTCGCCGTAATTGCCGAACAGGTCCATCATCGCGAACAGGGTGCTTTGCGCCATGGCGGAAGTCTGCGGATTGTTGACGTCGGTGATCATAAAGCGTTCATTGCCTTCCTTCAGGCGATAGATGGTGTCGCCCTGGCCGTTGCCGATACCGGTGGTAACTTTCCAATCCGTTTGGCCGGCCAGTTCAAACAACTTGACTCCGAGGTTGGTGCCACCCATTTCCGCGAGTGCCTTTGCGAAAATGGCATCGATGCACGCACCAAACTGCTGCGGCACAAGGCCACCGCCCGGAGGGGTGAAATTGAACGCGGAAGCGGCGGAACCCAGATTCGTAAACGAATTGATATCTACCGGCGGCAGATAGGGCTTGTTCAACAGGTCGAACATCCAGCCCAGGTAAGCATAACTGTAACCGGCTTTGTAGTTCTTTTCTGGCTGCCAGAAATTCCAATCGCCATCGCCGTTTTGAAGATCAGCGATATCTTCCTGCGCGTCGGAGGGGCAAATAAGGATGGAGGGATCGCTGTTGTAGTTGGGATACCAAGAACTCACCATCGGCGCCGTCGTCAGTTCAAGCGCCTCACCTACGGCAAAGCCAAGTGCCGGCCATCCCGGGCTGTTGATATTCGTGCACTGAATCGGGGGCCAATAGTCTTTCTG
>JAKLHG010000183.1 GCA_022710255.1 Candidatus Hydrogenedentota bacterium | reverse complement strand
GTCCGGCGCGGACGGGCCGCGCAGGTCGGTGAAGATGTGCTCGTGGGGCAGGATGAGCCCGGCTTGTGATGCAGGCACCGGCCCCGTGGCCGTCTGGATCGCGCGGAGCGTCTGAGTCGTGTCGGCGAAGGCCATGCAGGGGAACAGCAGACTGAAGATCAGCATTTCAAATGAACGGGCCGTAACGAAATTCGTATGCATCGCAATATCTCCTTTTGCCCAGGAAGCGCCGCATGGGATATCCCTCTGCCGCATAGCCGGATTGTGGGGTTGCATTGGGGAGGATGCAAGGGGAAAGAACATTCCGATTGATATGGTAAGGAAACGCCAGGAAACGCAGAGGCGCGGAGAACGCAGAGATTCGCAGAGAAGAAAGCAGGTGCTCTCGAGTTGCCGGCCAGTTATGGATTTTTGATCCCTTCCGCACCGTCAGCCATAGGCTACGGCGTCCTCGCGACGCGGCCGCCACGCCAATAGGGTGTCTTGTCCGGTTCGCGGCTGTCCCGGCTGGCGGAACGGCAGTTCTGGGCATCGCGAAACGCCCCGCCGCGGAATACCTTGGTGGCGCCTGTGGCAGGCCCTGTCGGATTGGTCATGGCCCCGCCGGAATAATAGGTGGAAGAGTACCAGTCCTGGCACCATTCCCAAATGTTGCCTGACATATCGTAGGCGCCCACCGGGCTCGGGCTGTCAAGGGTGGGTATGTTGCCGTTCGGACTGATGTTTACCCCGTCAAACCAGCCGACCGGCGAGGTATACGGGAGTTCCGTGAGGCCTAGCGGGTTTACATAGGGGCCGTAGGGATGGTTGCCGTAGTTGCATCGGGCCTCACTCAGAGTGTCATTGGTGTACCCGTAAATCCAGTGCCTGCTGCCGTCCCAGGCCGCGGCCCGCTCCCATTCGGCTTCCGTCGGCAAGCGGTAGCCGCCGGACTGGGGCGGCGGCGTGGTCAGCGGCCAGTTTGCCGAGTCCATATCATAGCAGGGCGTCAATCCCTGCCATTCGCTCAACCAGTTGCAGAACGCCGCATAGCCAAACCAGGAGGTACGAATCATCGGGTGGGCGTCCATGGCATACACGGTCCCGTCGGGCACTCCGGTCCGCGTTCTCGGAATGAACAACCCGTCCGTAAACTGGACATTACATTCCGGCTCCAGCATAGCCACCAGAATCTGCAGATTGCCGCCTCCGTAAATATCGCCCGTTCCCGTCCAGGGAAAACCATTATAGGTTTTCAGGTAGCCCTTTGCCAGCGCCCAGTTGAGTACATCGCAGAACTGTTTGTTGGTCGTTTGGTACGTGGCGATTTCATAAGCGTCGAGGGTGACCGGGTGCACGGGCAGTTCGCTGTTGGAGCCGTAGAAGGCATCATCCCCGATATCCGTCCGGCCCATGTCAAAGGTTCCCGCCGTGACAGGAAGCATCTTCGGTTCCAGAAAAATGTCGTCACTCGCCACGGCCGATTCACCGCCGCCGTTCCTTACCTTGAAGTATACGGTGCGCGGCCCCACACCCGGGGAAAGCGAAAAGGCGGGAGACGCCGCGTAAGGCTGCCATGCGGCTCCGGTAAAGGCTTCGGATTCGGAGGCCAGGTATTCGACCGGAGTTCCCGTACAGCTGTTGTCAAGGGTTACCAGGACATCTCCCGTCGTATCCGCGTCTGCGTTGATGGAAAAAGACGCGATGATAAGCCCTGTGGCGAAGGTGGCCTTCACAGTCCGGTCCACTGTTACCGGCGTAGTCGTATAGGAACCTGTTTTCGGGCCTTCCTCGCTGTCCACCACGCTGTCTATATACCATCCGGCTGCCGGGCTTATGGTGATAGCGCTCGTGCCGCCATGGTCCACCACGGCCGGTTCGGCGGCGCAGACGCCGCTTCCTTCGGTAATGCAGGTAATGGTGTAGGTATTGATGGCAAAATTCGCGGTAACGGTAAGGCTGCCGGTAACACCCCTATCCTGACGGGAGGGCGTCGTTACGCCGTCGCTCCAGGCGACAAAATGACACCCTTCGTCCGGCGCCGCCGTGACTGTTTCGCCATCCTCCCCGTGGTTCAGGGTTTGCACCGTTGTGCCGATGACGGAACCGTGTTCACCCGCCGCGTACTGTATTGTGTGGACAATATTTTCATCATCCGCCGTCACCCGGATACGTGCTTCGGGGAGGGTTTCTTCGGGATAATCGGCCCGAATGTCCCAGACAATATGCCTGCCCGTTCCCGGTTCGACATTTGCAATGTCGCCTGAATAGTGTCGGACGACATGCGCATAGCCGTCGGCACCATTGTCTTTGGACAGGAACAGCACAACATCGCACGGGGCGTTCGCGGTAAAATCATAATAAATATCCACCTTGGTACCCAGCGCCCCGTTCGGGCTTTGGGTCATGGTCACGTTGGTAACCTCCGGGGCCTGTGCAAAAGCGGGCGCGCAGGCCAAGACCGGAGCAAGGCAAAAAACGAGGAACAGAACGCGCTTCTTTGAACCCGCAATTCTCCGGGAATCGCGGCGGCGACGCAGAAGCAGCATTCCTGCGGCCGGCAGTGTTAAAGCAACAGGCAGCCAATACAAGGGCATGCCCTGTGGGTTGGTGATAATCTCCAGTGCGGCATCATCCACCGATATCCCCGGATTCCCCGCCAGGTCCTCGCCGGACAATTCTATTGTGGCCATGCCCGGCACGTCGCCCCGCTTTACTGTGTACTGATAGATGTAGTTGTGGTATGCATCTTCGCTGATATACGTGGCCATGCTGTCGTTTACCAGCACCTTCGGGGCGCCTTTCAGTTTTTCCGACACGGAAAACTTCACTACCACCGGTTGGCGCGCCCAGGCCTGGGGCGGCAAAACCGTCACTCCCGAAAATACCGGGGCCGTTCCCAGTCCCTCGAAGGACGCCGCGTTCGCGGCGGGGTGGATAAGATTGCCCACCGTGTCTTGCAGGCCTGATGCCGTGAGCGCAAGGGAAACGCCGTTGCGCATTTCACCGGCTGTCCAATCGAGTGTAAACGCTTCCGGACCCCCTGCCGCCCCGGAAGGCGAGGCGTCCAACGTGCCCGCGCCCTCTCCTGATACCGTATAGTTCGCCGCTGTTGTCGCGCCCGGCGCAAGCAGCGCCTCACTGAAAGTTGCAGCCACACTTTTGTCGGAAACGGCTTCCGCCGACTGCAGCACGGGCGAAACGGTCTCCAGCAGCGTCGCCGGGGAGTCGCCACTGCCGGTGACCGACACGGCGTTGTGCGACATGCACAAGAAGGCCAGAAAGACCAGGCATGGAGATGCGTTCAACGACAGCCTGTTCTTGATAAGCGCGGGACGAAGCATGATTATGTCCTCCTTAGTTAACGCTGGCATCTGACACGACTAAAATGCCGCGAGAAATGCGTTGTACATCAGGCTGATCGGTCATATCGGTTTGATCCGACGGATCAAAGGCGTCAAGTTCAACGCCATTCAGCGAAGAAATGACCGCAAGTGCCTGCATCTACAGCCCATGGGTGTTGCCTCCGCCGAAGCGCGAATTATTTTGTTCACAGGCCACCCATTCGGTGACCGGGTAGTGCGTCCGGTACAGGACAAAGTCGACATGCCCGTCCATGTACAAGACGTTCGCGCCCCCCGGCACATGATTGAAATTAGCCACGCCTTCCCCGAAACCGCGATTGCTGGAGGTGATCCCGTCGAAGCTCTGCGCAAAAGCGTCCCACATAATCGGGACCGTACTCTCCGCAAAGAATTCATCCGTATTGGAATTGACGTCTGTAATCAGAAAGCGAACTATCCCTTCTTTCAAGGCGTAAAGTGTAGACTGGCCATTACTGCCCGTGGCGGCGATTTGGGGATAATGCCCGTACTGGTCGCTGAGGGACGTCGGCCAGAAGACGTTGTCGGGAATGACCGTATCTTTACAAAAATCCACGACATCACGCGAATCACCGAAGTTCATTTTAAGGTCTTCGATATACCAGCGCCACCCGGCGCAGTCACTGTCCGCGAGCGTAACAAATCCAAGATAAATATAGGAATAGGAGACGCTCAACAGATCATCCCGCTGTACGGGGGTCAGGGAAAGGTCCTGCTGAATGGCGAGCAGTTCATCTTCCACCCGCCGTGCGTCCGAAGGACAGGCCAGCACGCGCACCTCGGACAGGTATTCCGGGAACAGGCTCGCATAGGCCACCATGAACGAACGTATCCGGGACGCCTTGGGCGGGAAATACCCATTATGCTCATCGGTGTACATGGCCATGGCGACCCCCATCTGTTTCAGGTTGCTGGCGCAGCTTTTACGCCTCGCGGCCTCACGCGCGCGGGCCAGCGCCGGCAGTAAAATAGCGGCCAGAATGCCGATGATGGCGATCACGACCAGCAGTTCAATCAACGTAAATCCGGCGGCACCCCGGGTCCCGGCTGCGGTCCTCCGGGGACTGACGTTGCGTCCCGGAAGGAAAAGGCTACACATACAGCGCCGCCAGAACGCTGATGACGGAGACCCAGAACAGCAATCCGGCCCGCACGAATCCCGAATCGCCCCGGGAGGTTTTGGAAGAAATGCGCGCACCCGCCCTGCGTTTTAGGTGGCGGCCGGCCACATACAGGACGCCCGCCGCCGCGCCGAACAGCACATAGGACGCAACCATAAAGGTCAGAGTCGCCCGGTTATGGTTCGGGGTCGCCCCGCCCGCCACTATCACAGCCAGTTTCGGCAGCAGTTTGCCCAAATCGGCGGCGATTCCCGTAAATATGCCGACCACGATCGAGGGCTCCTGACGCGCCAGGAGCATGATACCTTCCACCACCAGGGCCGCCAGCACAAAACCCGCCATGTCGGCGCCTACCGGCGGATGATACACGTTGGCCAATCCGCCGCCCAGAGCGGTGATCACCAGGCCGCTGCCCCGGTAGCCGCTCAGGGCGCGTCCCGCCATCAGCGCCGGAAACCAGAACACCACGATATGCCCCGGCATTTTCATGTGAGAAGCGTCGGATATCAGGACTGCCGCCGCGAACACCAGTATCCCGAGCAGGGTCCCGATGAGATAACGGGCACTTGTGGCGCTTTTTTCCGGAATGAGTGCGGCCTCGGCGCAGGGTGTCGCCTGGCTACCGGTAACCTTGTCTTTATTTTCCATGGTTCTTGCTCCTTATCCCGTCAACCGGGCCATCCCCGGGCATGTCATAGTTTCAGGGCTTCCCATACTCCGGGCGTTACAGGTTTGACATACAGGGTAACCCGCCCGTCTCGCAACGCGGGTCGCACCTTGTCGTTTGTTTCAATGTCGCCTTCATGGAGTTCCGTGCCATCTTCCGTGAGCACACGGTCAACACCCGCCGTCAGTACCGCGGCCAGGGGCACGCGGCCCGTCAGATCACGAATGGTCCCAATCTGGACAAATCGTCCGTCATTGCCGGACGCCCGCAGGCATACGCCCGCCAGGGCGCCAATCATTCCGGAAGGCGTGCCCCCAAGACTTTTCAGAAGAATGTCCCGGCTGGCCGCCGTGTCCACCGCCAACGAGACCTTGACGACTTCGACCTGGCACTGCCGGCCAAACGACAATCCGTCGGCCTGCTCCTGCGTGGCGACACACAATCCCGGGTCACTTCCCTCGGGACACTGGGGAGGAACAAATTCGGCAACACGCTCAAAAATGGTCAGGCGGTCCGTTTCCGGCGCGTCCAGTTGAATGACATTCGAACTGTTGTTGGCGGTGAAGGGAATCCGTCTGTCGTACAACAACTGATGGCGCGAAATGCCCCGTATTGGGTACGCGTCGCCCAGCCACGCGGCCACATCCCGGGCCAAATGCCCCGTGCCCCGCGTCCCGGGCATATCGGTATCATCCAGTCCGACGTAAAGCATCTCTATCCTTGAAAAAATACACCGTTCTTTCTCCCCTTCCCGGAAAGAAAACGTGCCCACGTCGACATTCCCCTTTCCAAAGATGGGAGGTATCGCCGTTTCCCGCGATGCCTGGCGGACATGTTCCCTGGGTACTTGTCACTTCCCGGTAGGCGGCATGTCTCGGAGAAAGCACTTTGAATCAAGTATACAACACTTTCCGGCAAATGACAAACACAAACGGTTCTATATTGCTGATTTCACAGCGCTTTTTGTGGTCCGCCTCCGCTCCCCCACTATTTTTTGCAGGTCGGGTCAATGGACGCCGCGTTACCGCGCGGTCCGGGACTATCCCGGATACAGGAATGAACACACCGCCATGGGTCCGTGAATACAGGGATACCCCGCGCCGTCTGAGTAACCGTCACAGGGGGCCTGGTGCTTAGTGAAAAGGCATTATTTCCAGGTTTTTTTCGCCTTTTCAGGCAAAAAACGGATCTCAGCCACGGAAATGGTTTCCTTGCTATCCTTCAGGCGCAACGTGACGGACTGTCGCTCTTCATTGGGCCTGCCGTAATGAGTAAACACGTCAACCTGGAGAGTGACGGCGCCGATGAGTGCCTGCGCCGAGCTGCCGAAAAAGTTGGTCTCGATCTTGTACAGTCCCGGCATTGCGCGCCGCAGTAAATACTCTTCCGGGCCGTATCCCTGCGTGAAATCCCTGGATACCTTGCCGCCGATGGTGGTAAGGGGATGGTTGTACATGGCCTTTTCCCCGGAAGGTTCCGTAATCCAGAGGTCCAGGTCTGTCAGGTCCGCATCCCACGTCATCACGATGCGAATGTCGAGGTCCAGGCGCTTTATCAGGCGCTCGTCCACGGCAATATCCGTCACGCCCGCCTGTTTCGCCAGGGGAATGATTCGGTTGAGTTCCAGCAATGCCGTGAGTTCAATCTCCTCAAAGCGGTCCCAGCGATTCAGCACCACGTGGTAGAGTAGTTCGATGGCCCGCGAAAAATCACCCGCGGCGGAGGGGGACTTCAGTTTTTCGGAAGACTGCGTTTCCGCGCGGCGGGCCAGGACCAAGGCCAGGTCGCGGTAGGACTGCGGTTCCTCTCCGCGCAGTTTCAACACCGCTTCGAAAAGCCGTATGCTCGGGTCGAGAAGATCCCATTGGGCGAGACGGTGCGCCAGCACCCGCAATAAGGCAGCATTCTCCAGTTCCATTTCCGCGATGTTGGACAGCATGCGAAGGCTCAGCGAGGCATCCTGCTCTTCCCGGAAATAATCCGCGCAGTCGAGATAGAATGCGGGAGAGTTGCCGAACTCCCGTTTTTGCTCCAGGTACGCGCTGTATTTTGACTGGGCGGGCGCTATCTTGATCGCGTCCAGATAGGGGGTTTCAGGATTCCAGGGCTTGAGTTCGATCTCAGGTGCGGCAAGATTCGCATCTGCTTCGGGTACGGGCGCCTGCATGGAGGATTCCGCGGGCGCGGCGGGAGGCGGAGAAGGGGCCGGCTCCGCTGCGGGACACGCGGGACAGGGAGGACAGGTGCCCTGGCAGGTGGGGCAGGGCTGACAGGCGGTTCCCAGCA
>JAKLHG010000182.1 GCA_022710255.1 Candidatus Hydrogenedentota bacterium | reverse complement strand
ACCTCGTCTGGGGAGCCTATCTGTTCGATATGCCCTTCGTTCATTACGACCACCCGGTTGGCCAGTTCAAGCGCTTCTTCCTGGTCATGTGTAACAAAGACGCTGGTAATCTGGATTTCCTCATGGAGTCGGCGCAGCCATTTACGCAAGTCCTTGCGTACCTGCGCGTCAAGAGATCCGAAGGGTTCATCCAACAGCAGCACCCGGGGTTCGATGGCAAGGGCCCGCGCCAGGGCGACGCGCTGCCGCTGACCACCAGAAAGTTGGGACGGATAGCGATTCCCCAGGTTCTCCAATTGAATCAGTTGCAGCAGTTGCGTAACTTTACGGTGAATGGTCTTACGGTCGGGGCGCGGTCCTCTGGGCAGGGCTCGCAGTCCGAAGGCAATATTATCGAATACCGTCATATGCCGAAACAGGGCGTAATGTTGAAAAACAAATCCTACGCGCCTGTTGCGCGCATTATGCGCCGCGACGTCTTCATCATTCAGGCGCACCTGTACCTGCGGCCCCGGATCGGGGGTATCCAGCCCGGCAATAATCCTGAGCAACGTCGTTTTCCCTGAACCGGAAGGCCCAAGCAGAGCGACGAGTTCTCCCGATTCCACGCGCAGGCTTACATCCCGCAAGGCTTTGAACCTGCCAAAGGTCTTGCTGATATTACGGACTTCAATGCTCATGAGAGGGTTGCTCCCCGGTTATCCCATCTTCGAAAGATCTCAAGCGGCGTTCTCGCCGCAGTTTCCACTCGAGGGCGCTTTTCAAGGCCAGTGTGACCAAGGCCAGCAACGCGAGCAGCGAAGCGACTGCGAAAGCAGCTGGAAAATTATATTCGTTATACAGGATTTCTATGTGCAGGGGCATTGTATTGGTCGCCCCCCGAATATGGCCCGATACTACGGAGACGGCACCGAATTCGCCCATGGCGCGGGCATTACAGAGGATGATGCCGTAAAGCAGGGCCCACTTGATGTTAGGCAAGGTGACATGCCAGAAGGTTTTGAACCCGCTTGCACCCAGAGACCGGGCGGCTTGTTCCTCCTCCACACCCTGTTCCTGCATCAGGGGAATCAATTCACGGGCGACAAAGGGGAATGTGATGAACAAGGTCGCTATGATAATACCCGGCACAGCGAAGATAATCCGGATGTCGGCGGCATCAAGCCACGGCCCAAGCACTCCGGAAGTCCCCAGGCATAAAATAAAGAGAAATCCAGCGATGACCGGCGGCACGGCGAAAGGAAGGTCGATGAGCGTGAGGAGGAGGCTCTTCCCCCGAAATTCAAACTTGGTAAGCGCCCATGCCGCGGCGATTCCAAAGGCCGCATTGAGCGGTACAGCCACGAGGGCCGCCAGCAGCGTCAACACAACAGCCGCCCGGGCGTCCGGTTCCGTGATGGCAGCCAGGTAAACGGTGATTCCTCCCCGGAAAGCCTCTTCGAAAACAACAACCAGGGGAAGCACCAGGAACAGCGCCAAAAAAAACAGCGTAATGGTAATACAACAGTATTTAGGCCAATATGAATCACTTTTTTTTACGAACATGGACTCTTATCCCCCCTGCTGTGTTCTGCGTCCGAGTCGCCATTGAAGCAGATTCAAGAACAATAGAATCATAAACGACAAGAGAAGGGTCATTACCGCCAGCGCGGTCGCCCCGTCGTAATCAAACTGCTCCAGTTTGCCCATGATAAGGAGGGAGACGATTTCAGTACGCATGGGCATATTTCCGGAGATAAACACGACGGACCCGTACTCGCCCAGCGCCCGCGCCAAGGCCAACGCGAATCCGCTGAGCAGCGCGGGACGCAGCGAAGGAAAAATCACGGTCAGAAAGGTGCGAAGCCGGGACGCTCCCAGGCTCAGAGCCGCCTCTTCATACTCGGGGTCAAGATCTTCTAGAGCAGGCTGAAGGGTGCGAACGATAAAGGGAAGGCCGATAAAGGTTAACGCCACGATAACGCCGGCGGGGGCAAAGGCAATTTGAATGCCCAGCGGTTCCAACATCCGCCCGATAAGGCCCGTGCGCGCAAAAAGCGTGGTAAGGGCGATTCCTGACACGGCCGTGGGCAGCGCGAAGGGCAGGTCCACAAGGGCGTCCACCATGCGGCGCCCCGGAAAGGGATGGCGGACCAGGGTCCAGGCCACGATAAAACCGAAGACCAAATTAATGCCCGCCCCGGCAAAGGCCGCGCCAAAGGTAAGTTTGAATGCCGCCAGCGTACGGGGATCCCGCAGGATATCCAGATATACTTGTCCGTCAAGAGAAAAGGCTTTCAATCCCAGAACGCTCATGGGGATCAAAACCAGTAGACTCAGGTAGAACACCGTATATCCCAGGGAAATCCCGAATCCGGGCATGAAATGGCGTTGTCGGTACTGCAATCGCATTTCAGTTTCCTTGTAATCGCAGGTCAGGAAGCTCCCTTGAACAAGGTTTCAAAAACACCGTCTTGCGCAAAATGTTTTTCGTGGGCGGCCCGCCAACTGCCAAAGGCTTCCTCGATGGTGAAGAGTCGTAAAGCCGCAAAGCGCTGCATATCCTGTGGGTCCGCATATTCAGGTGTACATGGCCGGAAATAATGCCTGGCGATCAAACGCTGGGCTTCAGGCCGATACAAGTACTCCAGGTACGCCCGGGCTTCGCTAAGGGTACCCCGTTTCTCAACGACGCCGTCCACCCAGGCAACCGTGGGCTCGGTAAGAATGCTTACCGAAGGAACCACAATCTCCACGCCGGATTGGGCCATGACTTCCACAGCCAGAAAGGCCTCGTTTTCCCAGGTTAACAGGACGTCACCTATGCCTCTCTGGATAAACGTGGTTGTGGACGCACGGGCACCTGAATCCAGCACAGACACATTTTTATAGAGGCGGCTCACAAAATCCCGGGCCTTTTCTTCTGCAGCATCCCGTACTGCGCTGTCGGCGTCGCCGGGAGGCGGCGACAACGTACCGAGTTCCTTTAGAAGTGCGTACCCCCAGGCGGCAAGGTAATTCCACCGGGCCCCTCCAGAGGTAGCAGGGTTCGGGGTAATCACTTCCACGTCCGGGCGCACCAGGTCCTCCCAATCCCGGATTTGTTTGGGATTCCCTTTGCGCACCAGAAACACAATCGTTGAAGTATAGGGCGCGCTGTTGTGGGGAAGCCGGGTTTGCCACGCCGGGGATATCAGCCCGGTGTGTTCCGCGATGCCGTCAATATCATAGGCAAGCGCCAGCGTGACCACATGGGCCTCCAATCCGTCGATTACGGAGCGGGCCTGCTTACCGGATCCTCCGTGGGACTGGCGTATCAGGACACGGCTGTCCTTCTCCTCTTCCCAAGTCCTGGTAAACCAGGCGTTGTATTGCTGGTAAAACTCACGGGTGGGATCATAGGACACGTTCAACAGTTCCACCTGCCGGGCGGGGCTGCCGCAACCGCAACAGATGCCCAGGCAAATCAACAGGGCTGCACACCTGCACAATACCACATACGATCTTTTCATAACGCATTTTCCTGTTAAATCCTGCCATCATCCCCGAACCCGCGTTCCGCGGTTTCCCGCAGAGCTCCGGAAGTTACAGGCTTCAGGTCAGCCAGCGTGGTGCGGTCCATTAAAGCGGCAGTCGTGTTTCTGATGTCCAGCAACAGGCCGCGAAAACGGCAGACAGTTTCCTGGCTGCAAGGAGTGGGATGGTTCACGGAAACACATCCGATAGGCGCCAGCACCCCATCGAAGAAACGTACCACTTCCCCCACCGTAATCTCCCGGGCAGATTTGGCAAGCATAATGCCTCCCTCCCGTCCGGGCAGGGTACTGACCCAACCGTTTGCCTTTAGGTCGAGAACGATTTGCTGCAGGAAACGATAGGGAATATCATTGGCCTTGGCCAGAAACCGGATTGAGAAAGGCCCGGGCGTTTCTTGGACGGCCAAATAGGTCAGTGTCCGTAGGGCGTAGTCGGATTTTTTGGAAACCCGCATAGTCGTATATCCTAAGTTGGTTTAATTAAACATGACCTGATAAGTATTATATACCGAACCGCATGAAAAATCAACCCTTTCAAGCGGGAAAACTTCAGGAAACCTGATTATCCTTAATCACGGCTCAAATGTTATAATGCCCGTGGCATTTTGAATTGTATTGGAGTCGCAGGCATCCGCCCCCTTTCAGGGCGGGGATATTCTGTTTGTGTGCAGCAGCGGGCTATCGAGACTGATACTTGAAACCTATCAACAGACCTGGCAAGGAAGTCTAAAAGCATAGCGAACAGGCGGGAAATGCTCTGTTTCCCTCATGGGTACCCAGGCACAAAAAACCGGGTGCGATTAAGCAGGCAATCTCCTTGCGATGAACCATTTGCGCAAGCCTTACGGCGATGCGAATCGGGAGCGTAACCGGACCATGCGAATACTACTCACCGGCGGCGGTGGCTATCTTGGAGGGTGGGTTGTGCCCGTAGCCATGGACCGCGGGCATCATGTTCGTATTCTGGATCGTTTTTGTTTTTTGCCCCCGTCGGTGCATCCGGAAGCGCTTTTCCCTGAACTTTCGACGTCGGGTAATCTTGAACTGGTTCGGGGGGACATACGGCGCCTGCAGGAATATCCGAAGCTCTTCGAGGGCGTGGACACCATCATTCATCTTGCGGGGCTTTCAAGCGACCCAACCTGCGACCTCGACCCGGAAATGGCGCATGACGTCAATGTGGAATGTACCCGCGAACTGGCCCGTCAGGCGATTCAAGCGGGAGTAAAACGCTTTGTTTTCGCTTCCACCTGCGCCGTCTACGGGCATGGCGTATTCGAAACCCTGGACGAGGAAAGCCCGTCTAACCCGGTTTCCGTCTTTTCGAAGAGCAAACTGGAGGCGGAGACAGCGCTTTTATCCATGGCTTCCTCCGCATTTTCCCCGGTTATTGCCAGGATGGGCACGCTTTTCGGCTACTCCCGGCGCATGCGGTTCGACCTTGCCGTGAACCACATGGTGGCGACAGCCATGCGCCAGGGACGTATTCTGGTCCGCGGCGGCGGCAATCAATGGCGCCCCTTCATTCATGTTCATGACGCGGCAAGGGCGTTGCTGCTGTTGACGGAGTCGCCGGACAGCACGGTTGCCGGACAGACTTTCAATATCGGCTCGGACACGCAAACGGTTAAGGTTCACGACCTGGCCCATATTGTTGCGGAGGCTCTGGGCGGGACCTCTGTGGAGGTTGCCAAGGATGACGATGACCTGCGAAATTACCGGGTCCGTTTCACGAAGGTGGAAAAGAAACTGAATTTCGCCTGCGCCTATGAGTTGAAGGACGGCATCGGGGAGGTACGGCGATTTCTCACCAATCCGGAAATAAACCCCTTCGCCGAACATTTTTTTAATGTGGACCGGATGAAGCAATTGCGGGCCTTGCCGGTGGATGCGGGCGGTGAACCGGTGGCGGCGCGCTTTATTCCGTTGTGCAGGCCCGGCCTGGGTCCGGAGGAAGAGCAGGCGGTGATACGGGCCTTGCGCTCCGGCTGGCTGACCTCCGGGCCGCAGGTAAAGACCTTTGAAGACATGTTTGCCGGTGCGGTGAACGCATCCCATGCCGTGGCGGTATCTTCCTGCACGGCGGCGCTGCATTTGTGTCTTGCGGAATTGGGCATTGGCCCGGGGGACGAGGTCATTACCTCTCCCATCACGTGGGCATCCACAGCCAATACGATTATAAACATGGGTGCGACGCTGCGGTTCACAGACGTGGACCCGGTTACCTTGAACATGAATCCCGCCTGCCTTGAGGCGGCCTTGACGGAACGTACCAAGGCTATTATTCCCGTTCATATAGCGGGTCATCCCTGTGCGATGGACGCCATCCGCGCCATCGCCGCCAAACGCCGCATTCCTGTAATTGAAGATGCCGCACATGCGCTGGGTGCCCGCTATAAGGGATGCCCAATAGGCATGGAGGGCCCCTGCTGTTTCAGTTTTTACGCAATAAAAAACATTACAACCATGGAAGGCGGCATGATTACCGTCAATAGCGAAACGCGTGCATCGCGACTGCGCCTGCTCGCGTCCAACGGTATGGCTTCGACGGCTTGGGACCGTTACGGCCGCAGCGCCGTGTCCACCCCTGCCGAGGTCGTATGGCCAGGCTATAAGTATACGCTGGGCAATGTCAATGCCGCCATGGGCATAGAACAACTGAAAAAGTTCGAAGCATTCAGGGCGTCCCGGCGGCGCATTGCGGAAATGTACCTTAGTGTGTTGGCGGACATGGAGGAACTGGAAGTACCTTCCGTATCCGGCGATGTCGAACACGCGTGGCATCTGTTCATAATACGGTTGAATCTAAACAAACTATCCTGTTCCCGAAATGAGATTGTCCATGATTTAAGACGGGAAAACATCGGGACCGGCATCAACTTCTACGGGTTGCATTTGCATCAGTACTATGCGAATACCCTGGGAATGCGCCCGGAGGATTATCCGGTAGCCACGGATATTTCAAACAGGATCATTTCGCTACCGTTGTATCCGCAACTCAGCGACCGTCATATTCATGAAGTCGTGTCAGCCTTAAAAAAAGTGTTGTCGTATCGCAGGAAAGCAAGATAAACGCCTCACGGTTGACGCCGGGACAGGAGTGAGAACTTTTGCATAACAGGTTAACTTTACACAAATACCGGGAAATGAAATGGGAAAAGGCATTCCGCCATTTCCCGCTATGGCTTTTCGTTCTGGCCGGCCTGCTGGCGGGGCAAAACCACGCATCCGCTTTGGAGGCGGGCGCCGCCAAGACCGACATCACTGCGCCTGTCGGCACACCCTTAAGCGGTTACGGCGCCCGGATGGGACGCGATTCGACAGGGGTCCATGACCCGATTTGGTCGCGGGCGCTGTACCTGGATGACGGTCAGACACGCCTTTTCTGGGTAAGTGTCGACCTTGTCGCCATCAACCCTGAACTTCGCGCCCGCGTCCTGGAACTGGCACCGCCCATAGTGCCCAGGGAAAACATTCTATTGAACGCGACCCATACGCATAACGGCCAGGGTGGTTTGTCACGGCATATCATCATGCGTTTTGTCACGGGTCGTTTTATGCCGGATGTACTTGAGAAAACGGCTGCCGGCATCGTGTCCTCAATGCAAGGTGCATATGAAAAGCGGCGGCGCGCGGCGTTGGGGTATGCCGTTGGTTCCCATCAAGGCCTTTCCGCGAACAGGCGATATAAGGATGGTCCCATCGAGGAGCAGGTGGGCGTCATTCTTGTGGAGGATGCGGACGGCAATCCCATTAGTACCATGACGCATTTCACGGGGCACCCGACATCCATCGACGAGCCGGATACATTCCTGTTTTCGGCGGACTATCCCGGCTATTACTACCTCGAGATGGAAGCACTGATGGGGCCCGAATGTGTACCGATATTTCTGAACGGGGCCGAAGGTAATCAGACCATAGGCAACCCGGAGA
>JAKLHG010000181.1 GCA_022710255.1 Candidatus Hydrogenedentota bacterium | reverse complement strand
CGAAATTTTCAAAAGGAAAGCCGCGTAATTTACCCAGTGGTAGCGCCGCGGAAAAATATGTCCGAAACATCCAGGATAAAACCGGCGCGCAGGTGACGCTGCGGCACGTGGCGGAACTTAAACAGGAATTGCTGAAGGACATCCCGCTTGAGGGCGTAACCGTCAGCAGCGACGCCAGGGCACTGATTCAGGACCCGGAGGTCCAGGTGGTTTGCGAACTGATAGGCGGTGTCGAGCCGGCCAAACGATTCATCCTCGAAGCGCTGAACGCCGGCAAGCACGTGGTCACCGCGAACAAGATGCTGCTGGCCAAGGCCGGCCCGGAACTCGCCGCAGCGGCGGTAAACAATGGCGTACAGCTACGTTTTGAAGCGGCGGTCGCAGGCGCCGTGCCCATCATTAAAGCATTGCGTGAAGGCCTTGCCGCAAACCATATTCACAGCATCCACGGCATCCTGAACGGCACGTGCAACTACATTCTGAGCCGCATGACCTATGAAGGACTGGAGTTCGGAGAAACCCTGCAACAGGCGATCGAAAAGGGATTTGCGGAAACGCCTCCGGATCTCGATATTCTTGGTCATGATACGGCGCACAAATGCCAGATTCTCGCCTCGCTCGCCTACAGCACCCAAGTCAACCTGGACGAGATTCCGGTGGAAGGCATCACCAGGATCACCCATCTGGATGTGGCCTATGCCCGCGAGATGGGCTACCTCATCAAACTGCTTGCCATCATCCGCAAGGTGGAAGGCGAAATCGAGGCGTGCGTTTACCCGACGCTGGTGCCCGAAACACACCTGCTGGCCTCGGTGCGCAACGAATTCAACGGCATCTATGTGGAGAGTGACTGCGCGGACGCCACGCTTTATTACGGGCGCGGCGCGGGGCGTCTGCCCACGGCCAGCGCCGTGGTCGCGGATATCGTCGATATCACCCTGCGCGGCAATACCGCTCCCATACCGCCGTTCAACTATACCCATGACATCGCCCTGCGCGACATCGGCCTGCTGGAAGGATGCTATTATGTGCGGCTGACGACGGAGGACCATCCCGGGGTACTGGGGCAAGTCTGCACCATCCTGGGCCGGCACGGCGTAAGCATCGCCTCGTGCATCCAGAAAAACCAGGAGGAGGGCGCGCCGGTGCATATCGTATTGATGACGCATGAAACCGTGGAATCGGCCATCTCAGCGGCCCTGACGGAGATCAACCAGTTGGACTGCATCACCGAACCCGCGCAACTGCTGCGGACCCTCTAAGGGGAAAGGTTACCTACCTATGCATAACCCCGGCCTCATCGCACGTTATCGCGAACATATGCCTGTATCGGAGACCACGCGCATCATCACCCTGAATGAAGGTTCCACCCCCATGGTGGCGGCGCCTGCGTTGAGCGAGGCGCTGCACCCAAAACTGGAGGTATACCTGAAATACGAGGGCTTGAACCCCACGGGATCCTTCAAGGACCGCGGCATGACCATGGCCATCACCAAAGCCGTGGAAGAAGGGTTCGAGGTGGTCATGTGCGCTTCCACAGGCAACACCTCGGCCTCCGCCGCAGCCTATGCCGCCCGCGCCGGCATCAAGTGCGCCGTACTGATCCCCCAGGGTAAGATCGCCTTGGGAAAACTGTCCCAGGCCATGGTTCATGGCGCGCAGGTCATCCAGATACTGGGGAACTTCGACGATGCCCTGACGCTGGTCCGCCGTATCTGCGACACCTTCCCCGTCGCCCTGGTGAATTCCGTCAATCCCTACCGGATCGAAGGGCAGAAAACCGGCGCCTTTGAAATTCTGGATGATTTCGGAGGCGTTGCCCCTGACTTTCAATGTATGCCGGTGGGTAACGCCGGCAATATCACCGCGTACTGGAAAGGCTACCGCGAGTATCATCGCATGGGGAAAAGCGACGGGCTGCCGCGCATGCTGGGATTCCAGGCGGCGGGATCGGCGCCCATCGTGCTCGGTCATCCCATCAAAGAACCGCACACGTTCGCAACCGCCATCCGCATTGGCAACCCCGCCAGTTGGAAATCCGCAGAAGCGGCCCGCGACGAATCCGGCGGTCTGATAGACATGGTGACCGACGATGAGATTCGTGATGCCTACAAACTGGTCGCCCGAACGGAAGGTATCTTCTGTGAACCCGCCAGCGCCGCCAGCATAGCCGGGTTGGTCAAATTATCCGGACAGGGCTTTTTCAACACGGTGCAACCCCGGCAGGGAAACACCATCCGGGTAGTGTGCATACTCACCGGGCACGGGCTCAAAGACCCGGACAACGCCATCGCCGCCGCATCGGAACCTTATACCGTGGAAGCGGTGGAGGAGCCGATACTCGAGCTGCTCGGATTTTCTACCGCACTCGTGTAAACACGCACACAATGATATAGACTATTTTTTTTGGGGGGGGGGGGGGGGGAACCACCCCCTCCCACAAAACACAACAGTCGTATCCCTGCGGGACAATCCTCAACCGTCCGTACCGTCTTCCCCTGCCGCTTCTTCTTCCTCTTCTTCCACAAGATTCTGAGTAATCGAAGTGGTTTCAAGAATAAGGCTAATCTTCTTATAGCGGAAGAGTAACAAGGGGACATTTTTGATGGTAAGCAACTCTTTACCGCCGGACGCGCTTCGAACATGCAACGTGCCGGAAGCGCATATCAACAGTTCAAGAACATCCGGATAGGAAACGGTAACCCCTTTCGCACCACGTCCCAAGGAACTGTCCTTATGGCCGAAAGTACGGTGCTCGATTTCATTGTGCGTGAAACGCCACCGATCATTAAAAAAGGCCATCCCCATCATCACTATGTAGATAATGGCCAGAATAATGCTGATGGTAACCATTGTTGTGGATGAGATGCTGAGATTAAGACCCTTAATGAACCCGGCCAACTTCGTAAAAAACATGAACTCATAACCTGCCTGAAGCCACAAAATAAAAAACCAGCTGCCCAAGAACAGCACTAGACAGAAAATACTGGAATTGCGGCCCAGGTCCACCCCCATGGCCACCATCACCAAACCTAGAACGGCAACATAGGTCCATGCAACGACGTTTGGCCCGAGCCAGCCCAGACCTTGAAGCCCCGCAAGCAAAAACCCGAAGACAATGAGGGGCCAGGAAAATACAAATTGCGGATAGGAGTACACCACCACGGCATCAGGCACATTTTTGGATTTCATGTTCTTCATTCCCTTCTTTAAGTAACCTTATGCACTTACGGAACTTTTTGATACTCAGGAAAAGGTTACCACTTTTAAGCCCGTCACTGCCAACTTTTATCCAGCCACAGGAACCCGGAAACAGGCCGGCAGCCTGGTAGTGCAGGACATGCGGTAAACGCGCTATGATTTCTGATGGGACTTGCGCCGAGAATCCCAGTCGCAGTCACGACAGATCCACATGGGCTTGCCGGATAGTTTGCAGAAACCCAGTGTAAGCATATTCACCACCCATTCTAAGAACAAGTGCTCAGGAATCCGCACAATATTTTCCGAACCGCACAAGGGGCACCGGCGCAATTCCTCCTCAAAGGTCCAGTCTTGTTCATGGACATCGCTCAGAGATTCCAAGTCAGCATCTTTCACCTTGGGCGGATTCGCGAGTAACTTTCGCGCCTTGGCAGCGTCTTTCGGGTCTACGCGCAACACTGCGCCGCGCGACAGCATGGAATACCGGCCGGTCCACGCACCCATTTTCTCCGCACTGTTTTCCACGCGGATACCGTTTTCTTGAAGATAATTCGCAAGAAACGCCGCCTCAGCATAATCGGCACATTGTTTGATGGAAATGTATTTTGTCACCATGACGGCAACACTCCGGAAAATAGATACGTTCTTGCCAGAACAGCCAGCAAAGAGACTCTTTTACTACAATAATATCAGTATCATAAAGATAGATGTCATTGCGAACGAAGTGAAGCAATCTCGTTTGCAGCAAGACTGTTTTACACAGAGATCGCTTCGCTGCGCTCGCGATGACGATTAGGGAAAAAGACGCTTTCTTCCGCAAATCGCCGAACTCCCAAAGGCCTCAGGAAGTTAACCGAAACAGACGTCAGAGGCCATGTACTCTCACGCAGATAACGCTGGAATACATTCCTTCGGATGACAGTTAAAACGGCACGTATACCACCGCGAGGATACGCGCGCGATGTTCTCCCGAGGCACGTACTTCGTGGGGCACCACGGAATCATAATAGATACTGTCTCCCGCCTGCAGGATATGGGTATCCCGGCCGTAAACCACCTCCACCGCGCCCTGAAGAACATACAGGAACTCTTCCCCTTCATGGGAAGAAAGTTCGGGCGCACTATCCTTTCCGGCATGTACCTCCACGATAAAGGGTTCCATGTGCCGGTCCTTCTTCTGGGATGCCAGGGAATAGAAATCGAGTTCCCCCGTGTTCTCCAGCCCTGAACCGGAAAAGCGAACCACTGACTCCGCACGGCCGCCGCGAACCACGACAGGACCGCCCTGCTCCTTGTCGTCCAGAAAGGTGCCCAGGCGCACGCCCAGCGCGCGGGCGATTTTCATCAGCGGCGCCAGGGACGGCAATAACTGGCCGGTCTCAATATGCTCGAGCATCTCCACGCTTAGCGGGCATTTGCCCGCCAACTCCGCCAAGGTGATACCCTTTTCTTCCCGAATTTGTCGGATAGTTTCTCCAAGATGACGTTCTTCAGTCATTCGATTCTTCCATCATGAGTTTTTTGGCCCGCAACAAAAACCGGGGGCGCCCCGGTAGGACACCAAGTATAGCGGATATCTGTTCGAAAATTCACACAGTGTATCTCGTGCGGTGACGGGCTACCTGTGTCTGAACTCCTCGTGGGAACAAAAATACCTCTGTCCCGTGTTACAAACATAGATCTAATGTTTAATTTTGAAAATTTATACCAAGCTATTCTATAAGGGTTGTAGGGAAACTCTATATGTTAACAACAAGCAAGGAAGGTAACAACCATGCAAAAAGTACGATTGATATACGTCAGCACAATGACGGAAGAATGTGACACCGAGGCATTGCAGGATATTTTATGCACCTCTCAGAAAAATAACCAAGAGTGTGGCATATCAGGTGTGCTGTGTTATGACCCTGCCTTCTTCATGCAGGTTTTAGAGGGTCCCCGCGATACGGTCAATGAGGTCTACGCGCGCATTGCCGCGGATACACGCCACAAAAGCCTCACTCTTCTTGAATACACAGAGATTGAAAAGCCCTTGTTCGGCGACTGGACCATGACCTTTTTAAGGCCTGATATTCTGGATGAAGAAACCCGGGAAAAATTCAGTCACCGGGGCAAAATAAATCCCTTTCTGTTAAACGCAGACCAAGCCCGTGATTTTCTGCTGGCACTGGTGGAAGCGCGCCGCAGGCTTGTATAGAGGAACGCCCTGCTGGTCAGTCAAGGCGCTGATGCAGGATAAATGTCAAATCGCCCTCATTAATCACGTCAGACGCGAGCCCTCCGTCATCTACGCCGTTAGTACCGATGGAATACACGACACATTCTCCTTCATCACGTCGATAGCGCAGGGGTTGAAGATCAATCGGATCCTCCGGGACCGCAGGCAGATATTCAGGCACCAGCACTTGCAGCGCTTCCGGAAACCGACCCGATGCAAGACGGTAACGCTCAATGGCCATGGCGGTAGCGCCCAGCGACGCGCGGGCCTGGTCACGCGCATTGGTCTGTGGAAGCCGGGTAAAACCATATAACCTTTTACTCGGTTCCGGCAGGGGTAGACGGTGATGGTGGCGGCGGCGGGAACGTTCCGGCGGATTACGGATCAACCGCCGGTCCACAAGGAGGTCACAGATCGCCTGCGCCTCGGGATAAGGCTGGCGTATCCCCGCGATGAGTTCTTCCATGGCGGAGAAGTAATGGTCCCATTCCCTATTGTAGAGCCCCAGGGCGGAGGCCGCCGAAATAATTGGCACAGCGTATTCTTCCCTTGCCCAGTCTTCATCCGCGGTGGCCAGCATCGCCGGATTTTTAAAGGCCATGATCCCGAAAACGCGCTCCCCAATCAAGGCATTGTAAAACATGTCCGGAATATGAACATCGGCAAACCACCGCTGCAACCATGCCAGTTGGGTATCGTCGAAGGTCACCTGCGCCATTACTTCACGCACCGTATCAAAAATAATCCCGACACAGGCGCAACGCACCAGTTGTACTATGAGCACCGGTTCAGCGCCCAGGATGCGCACGACCGCCATGGCAGCGACCAGCGCTTCATATGCCCGGACGGAATCCCGCTGAAACGCGGCATGGATGGCGTCCATACGCAGTACCTGCACATTCGTGCGGAAACCGGCCAGGTGCGGTAATTCCACCAGATAGCCTTGGGTATAGTCCAAAACAACCCGGCCAGGAGACCTTGTCGCAGCGCGGTAAAGCAGGGTCAAGGCTTCCTTGTTCGCAGCCAGATTCGCACCCAGTTCCTCGATATCCGCTTCCTCAAAACAGCCCTCCTCCTCGAACTGTTGTATGAGTTCTTCCATCCGGTTCAGCATTGGTTGATTGTAAAGCCGCCGAAGCATTCCAGCAGCTTCAATATAGAGGTCCACGGCTGTTTCGTCCGCTTCATCAGCGGGGAACAATGAGGTAATCTTGTCTTCCGGTATGACCGTTTCGCGCCACCGTTCCAGTTCCGTGGCGGACACCGGCAATCCATCGGCCTGTATCGCTTCCACATAGCCCGCAAATCTCCGTTCGGATACAGCACGGGCGACAACGAAAATAACGCAGGGGAAAACAAGCGTAATCAACACAGCCGCCATCAGGATACGCCTTCTTCGCACCCAGGGCGGCGTCTTCCGCGGCGGAGGGCATGGCCGCATACTATCATGGTTCATAGGGTTACTCCTGTAAGCAACATTATAAAGGATATCAAAGGATACTTTTAAATCGGCGCCGCGCAATTCCCTTTCACAGTCCCTGCGCTTTCGTGACAAGGCAACAAGCCATTTTACGACGCACCTTCCCCAAAAACGGGAAACGCAGGTGACCTGTTCCATCCCCGGCGCATCCATGTGGCATATCTATGTGGCTGCTATGCCCGGCTTGGATTTTATATCAAGATTACTTTATAGTATGCATACGGTTTCAACGGATTGGGAGTTGCTTCATGAAAATACTGTCGTGGATCTTTGTCTGTATGTCACTTAGTCTGGCGTGCGCCTGGGCATCGGATGAAGAAAAGTCCACTGCGTCTGACCAGTTGACACTGTCCCTGGAAGACCCGGCTCAGGAACAGGCGGCTTATGATAAACACTGGTACTTTGGGGTGGGCGGCACCAACTATCATCCCCGTCTCCGAGAATCCGAAGGGCAGATACAGCGCGAACTGAACGGCCTTTTCGACTGGATGCCGCGTTGGAAGAAGCCGACCACCTTCGCGGATTGGCGCGATGATTTTATGCTGTGGGAT